>CAIZOZ010000050.1 GCA_903934745.1 uncultured cyanobacterium | reverse complement strand
GCTCCAGTTCGCGGCTCTCCTTGAAGCTGCGGCGGCGAGGCGGCTGGCGGGGTTTGGCAACGGCAACGGCATTGGCGGTTGGCGTTGGCTTGGCTGCCCGCGCTGAATCAGCCGCCGGCACTGGTTGAGCCGCCGGCGCTGAGGCGCCCGTCGTGACCTGGGCGGTTGGGATCGAGCCGGCTGGGCTGGAGCCGGCTGGGCTGGCGGAGGCCGGTTTGCGCGAGGCCTCGGCCGCCAGCTGCTGGCGCCGCTCCAGGTAGGCGCTGTAGTTGCCCTCGAAGCGCTGCAGGCGCCCCTGCTCGAAGCAGAACAGCCGATCCACGGTGCGATCCAGAAACCAGCGGTCGTGGGACACCACCACCACACAGCCGCGGAAGTCATCGAGGAAGTCCTCCAGCACCCCCAGGGTGTGTACATCGAGGTCGTTGGTGGGCTCATCGAGCAGCAGCACATTGGGCGCCTCGATCAGCAGGCGGCAGAGGTGCAGCCGCCGCCGCTCGCCGCCGGAGAGCTTTGCCACCGGCTGGTGCTGCTGGGCTGGTGGAAACAGGAAGCGCTCCAGCAGCTGGGAAGCACTCAGCTCCTGGCCGTCCACCTCCACCCGGCTGGCGGCCTCCTGCACCACGTCGATCACCTTGCGTTCCGCCTGCCTGCGATCAGAGCGAGCCGTGCTGCCGCCTTCGCCCAGCAGCACGGAGCTGTGCTGATCGAAGTAGGCGAGTTTGACCGTGCTGCCCAGCTCCAGCTTGCCGCCGCTGGGCGCCCGCAGGCCGGCGATCACCTCCAGCAGGCTGGATTTGCCGGCCCCATTGGGGCCGATGATCCCCACCCGGTCCTCGGGGCTGAAGTCGTAGCTGAAATCCGTCAGCAACGGCCGCTCGCCGGCATGGACAGCCAGACCCTCGGCGGTGATCGCCTGCTTGCCGATGCGTCGGGCCGTGGCCGCCATGCTCACGGCGCCGCGGCCCTGGCGAGTCGGCTGCTCCCGCATCGCTTCGATGCGCTGCTGCCGCGCCTTCTGTTTGGTGCTGCGGGCCTTGGGGCCCTGGCGCAGCCAGGCCAGTTCCCGCCGCAGCGTGCCGCGGAACTTGGCAGCCGTGGCCACTTCGGAGTCCTCTTCCTCGGCGCGGTGGGCCAGATAGGTGGCGTAGTTGCCCTCATAGCGGCGCGCCTCACCGCGTTCCACCGCCACGATCCGTCGCGTCACCCGATCCAGCAGATAGCGGTCGTGGGTGACCAGCACCAGGGCGCCCGGGTAGCGATCCAGCCAGCCCTGCAGCCACTCCACCCCGTCGGCATCGAGATGGTTGGTGGGTTCATCGAGCAGCAGCACTTCGGGCTGGGCCACCAGAGCCGCCGCCAGGGCCACCCGGCGCCGGTTGCCGCCGGAGAGTTCCCCCACCGGCCGGTGCACATCGCCGATGCCGAGGCGATCCAGCACCTCATGGCATTCGCGCTCCAGATCCCAGGCCTGGCAGGCATCCATGCGATGCAGCAGGGTGCTGAAGCGGGCCAGCAGCCGCTCGTCCTCCGGGGTTGCCGCCAGCTCATGGCTGAGCAGGCCGTGCTCGCGCAGCAGGGCCATGCGCTCGCCACTGCCGGCGAACACCTGCTCCAGCACTGTTTGCTTTGGATCGAGATCCGGCTCCTGATCCAGTAGCACCACGTTGAGGCGACTGGAGCAGCGCCGTTCGCCCTGATCGAGGGGTTCCCGGCCGGCCAGCACCTTCAGCAAGGTGCTCTTGCCGGCGCCATTCGGACCGATCAGGCCGAGCCGATCGCGTTCGCCCACATGCAGGTCAAGGTTGGCGAACAGGGTGCGCAGGCCGAAGTCCTTGCTCGCCCCCACCAGGCTGATCAGGCTCACGAAGCCTCGACGGCCAGGCCGGCACGTTGGCGTTCCAGGTGCAGGAACACGCTCTTGTCGCCCACATCAGCGGCGGCCGCCATCGGGAACTTGCGCAGACACAGCAGCAGCAGCAGGGCGCTCTCCAGGGCCAGCAGGGCCAGGGTGGTGGCTGGATCCAGCAGACCGCTCAGCCGGCCCAGCAGAGCCACCGGCAGCAGCAGGGTCACCCCCACCGCTTCCGGCCGGCGGAAACAGAAGAACTCCTTGAAGCCCACGCCGCAGAGGGCGGCGAAGAAGGGGCCGATCGCCAGGATTCCCAGCGGTTGGCTGGCCAGCGAGGGCAGCATCCCGGCTGGCCCCAGGCGCCAGGCCAGCAGCAGACCGCCGATGCAGCCCAGCAGCCAGAACAGCTTCAGGGCCAGATGCAAAGGTCGCAGATAGATGTGAATCCACTGCAGAGCCAGCCCCAGACCCGCCGCCATCAGCAGCAGCCAGGGCCAGAGCAGCTCAGCGCCGAACTGGCGCCATTGCCAGAGCAGGCCCAGCTGGCCGATGGCCACCGCCGTCAGCCCCAGCCGGTAGCCGAGCACCTCGCGGCGGTCGCGCTCGGTGATCGTGTACGGCCCGAAGACCCCTTCAAAGACTGGATCGCTGCTGCTGGTGTTCATGGGACGAGCTGACTGTTCACCAGTCTGCTCAGATCGGGGCCGGCCGGGACGATGCCGGAGGGATGGAGCGGGAACAGGGCTCCGAAGTAGTCGGTGCGCCAGGCCTCAGGACAGCAGGTGTCGCTCACTCCGGCCAGGGCGAAAAAGCGGGCGCGCCAGCGCCACAGGGCCGGCAGCTGCCAGAGGGGCAGGCGGCTGCAACCGAATAGGGGGGCGTAGACCAGCTCCAGCCGAATCAGGGTGGGGAACAGCACCACATCGGCCAGGCTGGGCTCGGGGCTGCACAGCCAGGCCTCGCCGCGCCGCTCCTGCGCCAACAGGGCCTGCTCGGCCTCCTGCAAGGCCTGAAACAAGGCCGTTTCCGCCTCGTCGTAGGCGGCCTGGTTGCGGGCGAAGCCGCAGCGGTAAACACCGTCATTGACGTCGTCCTGGAATCGCTGCCGCCAGCGATCGATCGCCTCCTGCTGGGCGGCGGCGGCGAGCTGGGGGGCCTCTGGTGCGGCCGGCCAGCGATCGAGCAGTTCGATCAGCCGGGCGCTTTCGTTCACCAGAATCCGCTGCTCCTGCCGCGACCACAGGGCCGGCACGGTGGCGGGCTGGCGCCGATCGCCGCCGCTGCGCCGGTAGAGCTGCGCCAGGGTGCTGCAGCCTTCGAACGGTTCAACAAAGCGCCAGCGACCGGCGGCCGGATCCGGCTCCACCACCAGCAGATCGATGCTGCCGGCGAGCTGGCGCAGGCTGTGCACCAGCCAGGCCCGATGGGCCCAGGGGCAGCTGCGGCCCACGATCAACACGTGTCCGCCGGGGCTGGCAGCCGCGGCCGGCAGCGGCGGCAAGGCGGTGAAGGCACCAGGCGGTCGCCGATAGCGCCCGCTGGCATCGGCCGGGGCCAGGCCCCCCATCAGCTGCTGCCACTGGCAGCGCCACAGCCCGCGGGCTGTCTGGATCAAGGCGGCGGGAGGTCGCATCGGCTCACTCTGGCCTGCCTGCTTCGCCGCCGGTTCCTTCCTGCGCCAGGCTGGTGCGCCAGGCTCGTGAGCGGCAGATGGTGGCGGGCGAGGTCAGGGCGGGCAAGGTCAGGGCGGGCAATGGGCTGGCTGGGCGCAGCACCCCTGCCGCGGGCAAGGTGCTGCTCGTCGCCGGCACCCATGGCAATGAGCTCAATGGCCCCTGGCTGTTTGATGCCTGGCAGCGAGATCCCTGCCTCCGGCCCGCCACCGAGCTGGCGTTGGTGCTGGCGATCGGTAATCCCGCGGCCAGAGCGGCGGGGCGTCGCTATCTGGATCGGGATCTCAACCGCAGCTTTGATTCGGATCGCCTCGCCGATGCCGGTGCCCAGGAGCTGGAGCTGGGGCGGGCCCGCCAGTTGCTGGCGGCCCATGGCAGCGCTGGGACCGACCCCTGCCTGGTGGCGATCGATCTGCACAGCACCACGGCCAGCATGGGCAACAGCCTGGTGGTCTACGGGCAGCGGCCGGCGGATCTGGCCCTGGCCGCCGCCCTGCAGGGGCGCCTTGGTCTGCCGATCTATCTGCATGAGGCCGATGCAGCCCAGACCGGCTATCTGGTGGAGCGCTGGCCCTGCGGCCTGGTGATCGAGGTGGGCCCGGTGCCCCAGGGTGTGGTCCACCCGACGATCCTGCGCCAGACGCGCCTGGCCTTGGAAGCGACCCTGGAGGTGCTGGCTGAGGCCCGCAGCGGGGCACTGCGGCTGCCGCGGGAACTGGTGCTGCATCAGCATCTCTGCAGCCTCGATCTGCCGCGCCATGGCGATGGCGTGCCACGGGCTGTGATCCATCCGCTGCGCCAGGGCCGGGATTGGCAGCCGCTGCGGCCCGGTGACCCCCTGTTTCTGAGCGACGCCGGTGAAACCCTGCGCTACGAGCCTGGGGCTGGTCTGGGCTCCGATCCGGTCTGGCCCGTGTTCATCAACGAGGCGGCCTACGGCGAGAAGGGCATCGCCCTGAGCCTCACCCGGCGCCAGGGCTGGCCGGTGCCGGCGAGTTGGGGGGAGGCCCTGGCCCAGCTCGCCATGAACTTGATCACCGCGTCCTGAGCGCTCGGTGGGGCTGGATTGGCGCTCACCGCAGCTGCCGTAAACCCTGGCCGCTCAACAGGCCAGGGCACTCCACCGCAAGCGATCAATCGCAAGCGATCAGCCGGAAGTGATCCAGCAGGCGGCCCCAGCTTCAGTTGGCTGGGCGGGGTGTGCCGTTGTAGAGCACCTCAAGCACCTGGCGGCCATCAGCTGAAATCAGAATCTCGGTTTCAACTGTGGGCGCCTGGTTCTGCTCCTGCCAGCCAGGCGGCCCTCCCAGGAAGCGGAACACGATGCCGTTGGCATTGCTGCTCACCAGGCAAGCACCGCCGTTCTCTTCATACATGCAGCGCTGGGGCCGGTAGACGATCAGGCCGCCATTGAGGCTCTCGGCGCGCATGCGGGCCAGGTTGACGGCCCGCAGCGTGCTGAAGCGCGGAGCTGCGTTCTGATCCTGCGCCCGGGCAGGTCCGAGGGCCAGTTGCGGCGCCGGGATGGCGGATGCCAGCAGCAGGCCCGCCAGCAACAGGCCACGCACGAGATGCCGCCGATCGGGGCTAAGGCGTTCAGCAATGGACATCGTCAGCCGCAGGCGAGGGTGGTTTGTTCCTGGGTGCATTCCAGATCGCTCTGGCTGCCATCAGCCCAGTAGATACGCAGTCGATTCTCGCTGCTGCCGGTGCGGTAAGTGAGCGATTTGATCCGGCCGGCCGGCTGCTTGGCGTTACCGGGGGCGGGATTTTGGATTGTCAGCTTGTTGAGGCGGGTTTCAAGTTGCTGAAGCTTGAACCCCAGCTGGTCGATGCGCTGGCTTTCCAGGCTGGGCTTCTTCTCGCAGCCGGACAAGACAAGTGCAGCAGCCAGGGCCAGGGCGGCGGGGCTCAGGCGCCGTGGACGGCCTGATCCGGCCAGCTGGGGCAAGGGAACGCGCATGGGCATCGTCGAAGCGGGCCTGGCTGGCCCTTCTCCTAGCAGCGCTGCCAGCCCTTGGCCAGGTTCGGGCCTGGCGAGGGCCGCGCCACCCCACAGTTTTTCTTCACAAAGGCCCTTTACAAAGCGCGCAATCTTCCGTTACATTCGGTTTGGCGGGATTCCGCCCTTTCATCCCGTCCCTGGTCTGGGTCACTCGACCCGGCATCACGGACATCACCTCTCGACCTCATGACCGCCACAATCCAACAGCGCTCCGGCGCTTCGGCGTGGAATCAGTTCTGCGATTGGGTCACCTCCACCAACAACCGCCT
>CAIZOZ010000049.1 GCA_903934745.1 uncultured cyanobacterium | reverse complement strand
GTAATCGGCCACCCGGTAGGCCCGCGCCACGTAATAGGCCAGGTTCTGGATGAAGTCGCACTCGTGGCTGCTCTGCACGATCACCAGGCCCGAGCGGGTCAACTGGGCCAGCTGCAGCAGAAACAGGGCGGTGGCATCGAGCTGCAGATGGCCCCAGCCGTCGTCAGCCACCACCGGTTCACCGCTGTCGGTGTCGAACTTGGCGTGGATCGCATCGAGGCGATCGAGGCTGGTCTTGAAGCGTTCCACCCTGGCGGCCTGGCGCAACATGGCGCGCAACAGGCCCCGCATCAGCTGCAGCACGCGCTGCTCAAGCTCGAAGGAGCGCCGGCAGGGGCCGCTCTGGCGGCGATGGGCGATTGCCAGCCCCCAGACGCATTGAATCGAGTAGACGCAGTCGCGCACCCAGGCATCGCCGTAGTTGCCGTGCACGGTGTGGGCGGTGCTGGCGGGCAGCAGGCCGGTGATCGGATGCTGGCGATTGAGCACCACCGTCTGGATCTGGCGATCGAGCTGCAGCAGCAGCTGGTGGGCCGGCGCGGCAGCCTGGCCGGGGAGGGCGGGGCCGGGATTGGATGCTGCTGCTGGAATGACGCCCTCGGGAATGGCTGTTTCTATAACGGGTGATTCTGGACCGGCTGCAGGGTTGGCCGGTGCTGGCTGAATCGGGTTGCTGATCCCAGGGTTGGCGTGAACTGCTGGCGCGGCGATGGGCTGGCTGGTGCTGCTACCGGATCCACTGGCCATCATCGTGCTCCAGATGTGAACGGTTCTCGCCAGCTCGGCTCAGGGGCGCTCTGGGCCAGGCGCAGCCCTGTTGAGGCGGGATCGAGACCATAGATTCTCTCTCGCAGTCCCCCTGTTCCATGGCAGCAATCGTGACCGATCCGGTGCGCACCCACGTGTTAGGCGTACCGGTGGATGTTTGCGCCGACGTGCTGCAGGCGGCCCTGGCGCTGAAGCAGCGGGGCGGCGGCCAGATCGTCACCCTCAACGCCGAGATGACGATGGCGGCCCGGGCCGACCCGGCCCTGGGCGCCGCCATCACCGCCGCCCAGCTGGTGATCGCCGATGGTGCCGGCGTGGTGTGGGCCCTGGCCCGCCAGGGCTATCGGCTGCGGCGCAGCCCCGGCATCGAGCTGGCCTGGAACCTGCTGGAGCAGGCCGCCGCCCGGGGTTGGCGGGTGGCCCTGGTGGGAGCGAGCCCTGCGGTGATGGCGGCGTTGCGCCAACGGCTGGCCGAGGCGCTTCCCACCCTGCAGCTGGTGTTCAACGCCCATGGCTTTCAGAAGGCTGAAGCCTGGCCGGAGCTGGAGCGCCAGCTGCTGGCGGCCCGGCCCGAGCTGGTGTTGGTGGCCCTGGGGGTACCCCGCCAGGAAACCTGGATTCACGCCCTGCCCGGCTCCCGCCAGGGGCTGTGGATGGGGGTCGGTGGCAGTTTCGATGTCTGGGCGGGCAGCAAAACAAGGGCTCCGGCCTGGATGGGAAGCCTGCAGATTGAATGGTTGTACCGGCTGGTGCAGGAACCGAGCCGCTGGCGGCGGATGCAGGCGCTGCCGGAGTTTGCCTGGGCGGTGCTGCGGGAGCGGCGCTGAGCGAGCTGGGCTAAGGGCTGGATCGGGAGATCACCGGTTCTTGTGGTTGTCTGGAAGCTCCGCCATTGGATCGTCGTCCGGCGGCATCAGGACTCCGAGCGCATGATCGAGCTGGCGCCGCTGCTGTGGCCTGGGATTGAGGATGATCTCCAGCAAGGTGGGGCGCTCGGCGGCTGTACGGCCGATGGCAGCCAGGCCGATGGCGCTGAACAGGGCCACCAAGGCATCTTTGAACCAGCGCAGCAAGCCTTGTTGCCAGCGTTGGTTCTGCAGAGCCGTGAGCTGGTCCTGCTTGGCCTTGAGCTGGGGCTCGATCTCGTTGAGCAACTGATCGCGAACCTGCGCCAGGGGCTCTTTGAAGGAGCCGCCCAGATTCGCAGGGGTTCCCGGCAGGGAAGCGAGGGCGCCGATCAGGTCTGCCGGCGAGTTGGCCGTGCGGATGGCGCTGAGGGCTCGGGTGTAGGGACGCAGCTGGGCCTGCTCGCTGGCGTTGCTCTGCTGCACCACCTGGAGGCCGGCCCAGGTTTGCAGGGGAATCATCAAGACAAAGCCGAGGGCGGCGAAGCTGGCCCAGCGACGGCATTGCGTGACGAAGCGCCTTTCCTCGGCAGAATCAAAAGCATGCTCGCTGAGGATCAGCAATGCCAGGGAGATGAGTGGAAAGCTGACGCCTCCCCGCAGACTGCCGCAGATCCGCTCGATCCAGTCGGGCTGCAACAACTGCACAGGCAGCGCTGCAGCCAGCACGGTGACCGCATAGATACCCAGGAGCGCCAAGGCGACCCAGAAGAGCACGAAGGCGAGATCAAGCGAGCGGAAGTTGGACTGCATTCAGGGAGCGGGGCAGGGCTGTCCCCGGGATAAGTCAAAGATCATAAAAAATCCCCTTTGGCAACCCCTGGATCCATACGTTTTACAAGGCCGCTGCATGTCAAGCTGGTCAGGCAAGCAACCAGGTAGTGGTGAATCGCCTGCTCCTGATCAGGACCAAATTATCAATAATAGCGGGATTTCAAGCCTGATCGGCAGCCTTGATGCGCTTGCGCAGAGTGCGCGAAAAGCCGAACGCCGCACCGGCTCCAAGCAGGGGTAGGGGGCCGGGGACAGAGGAAGAAGTGGCGGCAGTGGTGGTGAAAATTGAACTGCTTACTATGGAAACGTCGTTGTTTACG
>CAIZOZ010000048.1 GCA_903934745.1 uncultured cyanobacterium | reverse complement strand
GCTTTGAACCTGGGCAGGATGCGGTCGTAGGGCGCCTTGGTGACGGCGTAGCTGACCAGTAACAGATCCTGGGAGCTGGGCGTCGAGCCAGTCTTGCCGCCAGCGCCGCTACCGGGAGACTGGGCACAACCACCCAGCGCCAGGCCGCAGACCAGAACGCCCAGCAGCGATGGACGCAGGCGACGAGGGGCCACCACAACGGCTTTAACCACGCAAAGTCGATTGACAACTTGTCTTTATCGTAGCGCTGTGGCGGCATGACTCAGGCGGCTGGCTCAGGCAACTGACCCAGACCAGAGCATCAGCGACTCTGAGCGAAGATCTGATCCCAGAGTCCCCCTTTGTCGAAGAACTTCTTCGAGACGGCCTTCCAACCACCCAGATCCACCACCTTGAAGGTCTTCACCTCGGGGAACTTGCCGGCGGCATAGGCCTTGCCCTGGGGCGTCACCGGACGGAAACCCTCATCCACGAAGATCTTCTGGGCCGTGGGGCTGAACAAATATTTAGCGAAGGCCTCGGCCACCTTGCGGGTGCCGTGCTTGTCGACGTTCTGATCCACCACCGCAATCGGACCTTCGATCAAGATGTTGGGGCTAGGCACCTTGTAAGGAGTCGTCCACTCACCGGTGCGCTTGGCCAGGATCGCTTCGTTCTCATAGTTGAGCAACACGTCCCCCTGGCGGCGCTTCACAAACGTATCGGTGGCTTCGCGGGCGTCCTTAGGCAGCACATCAACGTTGCGGTACACATTGGTGATGAAGCTCCTGGCCTTGGCTTCGGTGCCGCCGCCCCGCGTCACCGAACCCCAGATGCCGAGGAAGTTCCAGCGGGCGCCACCGGAGGTCTTGGGATTGGCGGTGATCACCTCGACAGCCTTGTTGTCGAGGTCGCTCCAGGTTTTGATCTTCTTGGGATTGCCAGGCCGGGTGAAGATCACCACCACCGAGTTGGTGATGATCGAGCGGTTCGGGTACTCGGCCTCCCAGCCCTTCTTGATCAGGCCCTTGGACTCAATCTTCTCCACGTCAGCCGACAGAGCCAATCCCACCACGTCGGCCTCGAGGCCATCGAGCACCGCCCGGGTCTGGCTGCCGGAACCGCCGTAACTGGTTTTCACGTCGACACTCTGGCCCGTCTTCTTCTTCCAGTCCGCCTCAAACCTGGGAATGATGCGGTCATAAGCCGCCTTGGTGACGGCGTAGCTGACCAGCAAGATCGACTGGGAACCAGCCTGGGCCTCGACCCGCTGGGGCGCCAGCACCTGGAGGCCGAACAGAGCGACCGGGGCGGCGCTGAGGCCCGCCAACGCCAGACCAGCAACGACACGCCCGCCAGGACGAGAAAAAGCAGAAACCACGGTTAGCCGATTGGGGTACCCGCCAAACCTATGCAGGGCCGCAGCCTCCGGCCGTAGTCCCAGCCACATCGGCGGGGATCCTCTTTGCTCTTCCGCGCCAGGGGGTGCGACTGCGACAATCCACGCATCATTGCCGGGGAACTCCGTGGCCTTCAGCGCCAAGACCGAGTACGGGATCGTCTCCCTGGTGGAGCTGGCGGCCATTTACGAGCAGGGCGGCGTGCTGCAGGTGGCGGAGATCGCCCATCGCCAGAGCATCCCCGATCGCTATCTCGAACAGATGCTCACCAGCCTGCGCCGCGGCCGCATCCTGCGCAGCATCCGCGGCCCCAAGGGGGGGTATCAACTGGCCCGGCCGCCGGCCGAAGTCACCATGGCGGATGTGGTCAACTGCCTCGAGGGCGACCAGGCCGCCCGGGCCGCCGCCTCCCGCGACACCCCCGAGTTCGACGTGCTCGCGGCCCTGCAGGAACAGCTGGATCAGGCCCGCGCCGCCATCCTCTCCGGCACCAGCCTGCAGGACCTGCTGGACCAGCGCGATCAGCGGATCCAGGCCCAGGCGATGTACTTCATCTGAGGCGCAGGCGCCGCTACCGGCTGTCGCCATGGACATCGGCCGGTTGAGGCGAGATTCGGGCCGAGGCTCGACCCCGGCAGCGACCACCAGCGCCTGGCCCGGTGCCAGGCTTAAGCACACTTGACCGATGGGAATTAAGCGCTATGGTTCCGGAACCTTGCCAGGGGCGTTCCCAGCCCGGTCCTCACCCATGCCCTGTTGTCGCCGAATGCGTACCGCCAGCGCTGCGCTGGCCGCCCCATCGCTCTCCATGACCACCACCGTTCCGCCCCGGCCTGATCACCATGACCACCTCGCGCCACCCCCAGGCACTCCGCCTCACCCTGTTGCCCAATGACGTGCTGCCCGAAGGGCTGAACTGGAAGATCCAGGACGGCTATATCCGTTCCGCCGCCTGGGATGAAGAAGGCGAATCAATCACCCTCGGCCTCTGGGGCCCCGGCGACTGGGTGACCAACGCCTATTCCTCCCTGCAGCCGGTTGAAATCCAGTGCCTCTCCACCGTCGTGGTGGAGCAGTACCACCCCAGCGAGACGGAGATTGTTGCCTTCCTGCGCCACCAGATCCGCAACACCGAAGAAATTTTCCAGATCAACCGCATCCGCAGCGCCGAGCATCGCCTGCTGATGCTGCTGCGCTGGATCGGCACCCGCTTCGGCCAGGTGAGCAGCAAGGGCCATCGCCTCTCGCTCAAGGATATGAACCTCACCCACAAATCCCTGGCCGACATCTGCGGCCTCACCCGGGTGACGGTGACCAAAAATCTCAATCGCTACAAAGCCCTGGGGCTTCTGCAAAGGGTCAGTGAGGCCGATCTGCTGATTCCGATCGAACCACTGGTCGCTGGCTTCTGAAGTTCGCCGCTCGCTGACGCTCTGGCGATTCCAGAGAAATCGGCCCTGCCACTGTCCTGCTTCCCCCTGCTGATTCCTACCACCATGGCCGCCCAGTACGTTCATTCTCGTCTCTCTCAATCCCATCTGCAGCGTTACACGCTGGTGTTCAAGAACGGAGAACTCCTGCGCCATCAGGATGCCCTCACCGTTGCCCAATACCAACAGGATGCTCGCCTCGCCCAGGTGCAGGCTGAAACCTTACGAGCCTGAACATCCACACGGCAGCTAAATCTCCAGACCCCTCAAACGAGGGGTCTTTTGATTGGGGCCCGATCCCCACCTACGCCATCGCCTGGCTCGATCAGATCGAATAATCCGGTACAAAGGTACGCACCTGGCGGCTGATCACATGCAGCTCATCGCCCGCCCGGATTTCGCTGTAGTTGATCTGCTCCCTGGGGAACTGAGCCACCAGCACCTCACCACTTTCGAGCTGCAATTCGGCCTGCAGATCGCGCCCCATGTGGGTCAGGCGCTTCAACCGCGCCGGCACTGAGCCATCCCGGGGGCTGGCATAGACCTCCACGTCATGGGGGCGAATGAACATCTGACCCTGGCCCTGGTCTGCGATGGCGGGGCGCAGCCCGGCACCTGCACCGGGCTGGGGCAGCGGCATGGCCCCCTGGGGCAGCACGTTCACCGCCCCGACGAAACTCATCACGAAAGGCGTGGCGGGATGGTCATAGATCTCGGCCGGCGAGCCGATCTGCTCAATCCGCCCTTCGTTCATCACCACGATGCGATCGGCCACCTCCATGGCCTCCTCCTGATCATGGGTGACGATCACAGTGGTGACATGCATCTCGCTGTGCAGATTGCGCAGCCAGGCCCGCAACTCCTTGCGCACCTTGGCGTCGAGGGCGCTGAACGGTTCATCGAGCAGCAGCACCCGCGGCTGCACCGCCAGAGCCCGGGCCAGGGCCACCCGCTGGCGCTGGCCACCGGAGAGCTGGGAGGGATAGCGACCGCCATAGCCCTGCAGTTGCACCAGTTCAAGCAGCTCGTCCACCCGGCGGCGAATGGCGTCCTTCTTCCAACGCCGCAACTCGAGGCCGAAGGCGACGTTCTGGCGCACGGTTCGGTGCTTGAACAGGGCGAAGTGCTGAAACACAAAGCCCACCTGCCGCTCCTGGACGGAGCGCTCGGTGGCCTCTTCGCCGGTGATCCAGATGCGGCCGCTGTCGGTGCCCTCGAGGCCGGCAATCAGGCGCAGCAAGGTGCTCTTGCCCGAACCGGAAGGGCCCAGCAGCGCCACCAGGGAGCCGGTCTCCACGTCAACGCTGACGTTGTCGACGGCGCGGAAGTCGCCGAAATGCTTGCTGACGTTGGCGACGCGGATACCCATCGGCTCTGATCGTTTGACCCATTCTGATCACTGACACGAATCGCCGGCCAGCGCCGCCGCACAAAGACACGGAAGAACGCCGTAGAACCGTCCAATTCGCCGTATCGTAATGGTAGCGTCAGGTTTCCAGCTCACGCTCTGCCATGGCCGTTGCTCAGCCTCGCCTGCCGGGTTGGTTTCAATGGCGACTGCCCAGCTGGCCGTGGCGCTTCACCTGGGCCTACCTGGTGCTGGTGCTGTTTCTGCCCGTGGCCGGCATGCTGCTCAAGGCCGCCGGGGTTGGCCCCCAGGGGTTCTGGGAGATGGCCACCAGCCCGGAAGCCCTCGCCTCCTACAAGGTGAGTTTCGGTGTGGCGGCCCTGGCCAGCCTCGTCAACGGGGTGTTCGGGCTGCTGGTGGCCTGGGCCCTGATCCGCAGCCGCTTCCGCGGCCAGCGTCTGCTTGATTCGCTGATCGACCTCCCCTTTGCCCTGCCCACGGCCGTGGCGGGCCTGGCCCTGTCGTTCGTCTATGGACCGGAGGGCTGGCTGGGCAAGCCGCTGATGCAGCTGTTCGGCCTCAAGGTGTCGTTCACCGTCGTGGGGGTCGGGGTTGCCATGGTGTTCATCTCCCTGCCTTTCGTGGTGCGCACGGTGGAGCCGGTGCTGCGTTCCCTGGAGAAGGAACAGGAGGAGGCCGCCTGGAGCCTGGGCGCCAGCCCGATGCAGACCTTCTTCCGCGTCGTGTTGCCCCAGCTGATGCCGGCCATCCTCGGCGGTGTGGCCCAGGGCTACAGCCGGGCCGTGGGCGAGTACGGCTCGGTGGTGATGATTTCCAGCAACGTACCCTTCCGCGATCTGATCACGCCCACCCTGATCGTGCAGAAGCTGGAGGAATACGACTTTGAAGCCGCCACCGTGATTGGCAGCGTCATGCTGATCTTCTCGCTGATCAGCCTGCTGCTGATCAATCTGCTGCAGGTCTGGGGGCAGCGTTATCAGGGCTCGGAGGCCAACAACTAAGGGCACCAGCCTCAATCAGCTGATCAGTGGCCGCTGTACCTCTGGCCCCTACAGCCCCATTGAACAACCGGTCGCGACCCAGTTCTCCCCGCCTGCAGCCACCGCAGCCTTCATCTAACCGCAGTCTCCTCTCCACGTCAGCCATGGCCTTCACGATCCCGCCACTCCGCGACATCAAGCCCCCCCGCTGGGTGAAGCCGTCGTTCAACTTCAGTGCTGGCAACTGGCTGCCAGCGCTGATTCCGATTGTGGCCTGCCTCTATGTGGGCGTGGTGATTCTGCTGCCGGCGCTGGCAGTGGTGGTGCAGGCCTTCGCCAAGGGACTGGGGGTATTCCTGGCCAATTTCCAGTCCGAGGAGCTGCTCTCAGCCCTGAAGCTCACCTTGATCGTCACCGCCATCGCCGTGCCCTGCAACACCGTGTTCGGCCTGGCGGCCGCCACGGCGATCGCCAGGCGGCGCTTCCGTGGCAAAGCCCTGTTGCTCAGCCTCATCGATCTGCCGTTCTCGATTTCACCGGTGGTGGTGGGTCTGATGCTGGTGTTGCTCTACAGCCCCAGCCATGGCCTGCTGGCGCCGGTGATCAACAGCCTCGGTTGGAAAATCATCTTTTCCTGGCCGGGCATCGTGCTGGCCACGATCATCGTCACCTTTCCCTTCATGGCCCGGGAGGTGATCCCGCTGCTGGAGGAAGAAGGCTGGGATCAGGAGGAGGCCGCCAAGACCCTCGGTGCCACCGACTGGCAGGTGTTCTGGAAAGTCACCCTGCCCTCGGTGCGCTGGGCGGCGCTCTATGGCCTGATTCTCACCACCGCCCGGGCCCTGGGAGAGTTCGGTGCCGTCTCGGTGGTCAGCGGCAACATCCGCGCCCAAACCCAGACCCTGCCGCTGTTTGTCGAAGACGCCTACAAGCAATATCAAACCGAGCTCGCTTTCGGAGCGGCCATGGTGCTGGGGGGGGTGGCGATTGTGTCGCTGCTGCTCAAATTGCTGGTGGAGCAATTAATGGAGCAAGATAAAAAGGCAGCCCGGCTCGATCAGGAAGGCTGAGAACGGCGCCAGAACGGAGCAAGCACAGCCCTCGCCACCACAACGTCGCCGTGCTTCCAGTTCACCGGCGCGACCCCTTGGTGGGATTCCGTGAGCTGCAGGGTCATGGGAGCAGGAGGACGCAGTGGACGACCTGCCTGGGCTCCTCAGCCCCGGTACTGGGCATCCACCCAGCAGCGCGGCAGGGCTTCGCCGGAAGGGAAGGTGAGCTCGGCCTTGCTGAAGTGATGGGGCTCCTGCAGCTCCTCACCGTTGTGCATGCGCGCTTGCACCGCTGGG
>CAIZOZ010000047.1 GCA_903934745.1 uncultured cyanobacterium | reverse complement strand
TGGCGCTGGCACCGTTCCCGCAGGGCTTGATGCGTGACATGGGCCAACGTGATCACGATATCGACCGATCCTGGTGAAGTCTGCTTCGACACTACTGGATCGATCATGATCAATCGCTCAGTTAAGCTACTGACTGGGCTATTTACCCTAGGAGGGAATGTTCCGATTTTCTACGGTCGTCGGACCAGCAGCCATCGACATTTGCATCATTGCGAAAAAAGTGCACTTTCAAGCTCTTATCAGTTTAACGCTTACGTTATTGTCGTAACAGCTGCACTGGATTGGTGGCATCCCTGTCAATCGACAAGCAAAAAGCCGCTCAACACCAAAACCTGCCCGACCATGTGGTGGCGATCGGTGCCTCCGCCGGGGGGCTGGAAGCCATCCAGGAGCTGGCTCGTCATCTGGTGCTGCCAGGCCATTTCGCCTACATCGTGGCCCAGCATCTGGCACCTGACCATCCCAGCCTGCTGGTCGATCTGGTCGCCCGGGTCACCAGCCTGAAGGTGGTCACGGCGGTGGATGGAGCGGCGCTCGAGCCTGGCGTGATCGTGATCGCGCCTCCCCACTGCGATGTTGCACTCGAAGCTGGCCTGCTGCGGGTCAGCGACCCCTTGCCACGCTTCGGCCCCAGCCCCTGCATCGACCTGCTGTTTGAATCCTTGGCCGAACAGTGGGGCGACAAGGGGATCGCCGTGGTGCTCTCGGGCACCGGTTCGGATGGCGCCCGTGGCCTGCGTGCTGTTCGGACCGCAGGCGGCCTCACCATTGCCCAGTCACCCCAGGAAGCAAAGTTCGACGGCATGCCCAGGGCCGCCATTTCCCTCGGTGGCGCCGACCTGGTGCTGGAGGCCGCCGCGATCGGAGAACGGCTCTGCGACATGATTCGCAAAGGCGGGGACTGGATCAGCGAACCCTTGCCCGAACCGCAGACCGTGTTGCTCAACAGTGTGACGACCAAGCTGAAACAGATCAGCGGAATCGACTTCTCCCAGTACAAGGAATCCACCCTGCGCCGGCAGGTGCAGCGCCGCATGGCCATTCGTGGCATCAACAGCATGAGCGACTACCTGCCCCTGCTCAACACCCAGGAGGAGGAATCCCAGGCCTTGGTGCAGAATCTGCTGGTTGGTGTCACCTCGTTCTTTCGTGATGCCAAGGCCTTCGAGGCCCTGCGCGAACTGCTGCACAACAAGTTCACAGCCTCGATGTCATCAGCGCAGCTGCGCGTCTGGGTCGCGGGCTGTGCCAGCGGCGAGGAGGCTTATTCAATCGCCATGCTGGTGAGTGAGGTGCTCGGCCATCCAGCGGGACTGGCGTCGCAGCTGAAGATCTTCGCCACCGACCTCGATGAACAGAGCCTGGCGATCGCTCGCCGCGGCCTCTATCCACTCTCGGCCGCCAAAGCGATTCCTGACGATCTGCGCAGCCGCTTCCTCACTGAAACGGATGGCGAAGTTGAAGTGGATAAAGCCTTGCGTAACTGTATCGTCTTTGCCCGACACAACCTCTGCGAAGACCCACCCTTTCCCAATCTTGATCTCATTTCCTGCCGCAACACGCTGATCTACCTCACCCCATCGCTGCAGGAACGGGTGCTGGACCTCTTTTCCTTTGCCCTGCGGCCTGGTGGCCTGCTGTTTCTGGGCAGTTCCGAGGCCATCGGCAATCGCATCCCCGGGTTTGCTGCCGCCAATGGGGGCCAGCGCCTTTATCTGCGCACGCAGCAGGCCCGGAAGCCTCAGCCCCTCACCACCCTGATGCCGCCGCAGTCGTTGCCCCAACCCATCGGTGCAGCAGGCCGGATCGCCGCTCTGCGCCCGAGCGTGCCGGAGCAACATGTGGCCTTGCTGGAGGTGCTGGTTCGCCAGCTCAGCATGCCTGGCCTGGTGTTGGATCAAAACCATGATCTGGTGCAGGTGATCGGCGATGTGAGCGCTTACTGCCGCATGCCGGAAGGCCGGATGACGGCCTCGGCCGCAGCGTTCCTGCGCTCTGAACTGCAGGCGGAAGCGCGGGTGCTGTTTCTGCTGGTGCGGGCCGATCGGATCGCCGCCAGCAGCAGACCGATCCACCTCGACGACCTCGACAATCCGATTCGCCTTGTGGCCTCGCCGCTGGAGGTGGGTGAACGCAGCCTCACCCTGTTGTCCTTCCAGAAGGAAGCCACCTCGATCGGCAGTCCCCCACCTTCTACTGGTGAGGGGAGCGAGCGGGATGCGGCCTTCGGCAAGGAAATCGAACGGCTGGAACTGGAACTGCTCTCCAGCCAGGACAGCCTGCACCGCTCCTTGAGCGAACTGGAGCAAGCCAACGAAGAGCTGGAGGCGTCGTCTGAGGAACTGCAGGCCTCCGCCGAAGAGCTGCAGGCGTCGAATGAAGAGCTGGAGGCCTCAAACGAAGAACTCCAGGCCACCAATGAAGAACTGGCCACCCTGAACCAGCAACTGCGCACTCGCAACGATCAAACCGAGGAGCTCAACAACGATCTCGAGAACATCCAGGCCTCCCTGAGCCAGGGCATGGTGATCCTGGACCGCAATCTGCGGGTCACCCGCTTCTCACCCCTTGCCGTGCGGGTGTTCGGCCTCGTATCCAGCGACATCGGCCAGCCGCTGATCGGGGTGCCCACCACGGTGCCGCTGCCGGAACTACGGGAAACCCTGCTGGCGGTGCTCGAAGACGGCACTCGCCACAGCAGTGAAGCCAGCAGTGAGGAGGTGTCGTATCTGGTGCAGTTCATGCCCTATCAGGAACGGGACGGCAAGCGTCTGGGGGTGATCATCTCGATGACCGATGTGTCCGAACTGGTGGCGCTGCGACGCGCGGCTGAGGCGGCGCTGAGCGAGTTCACCTGTCTCACCATCGCCCTTGAGGTGGCTGTCTGGAAGAAAGATCCCTCCTTGCAGAAATTGCTCTTCATGAGTGAGCGCATCCGGGCCATCAGCGGCTGGACACCGGCCGAATTGTGTCAGCAACCCAACCTGCTGGAGGAGGCCATCCTTCCGGCCGACCGTGCGTTGGTGCAAGCAGCCCGCAAGCTGGAGCAGGGAGCCTGGTCGGTGCCTTATCGCCTGCATAGCCGCGATGGCCGTGAGCATTGGGTGCAGGAATCGGCCAAGGTGCTGCAGGAGGGCTGCGACCACGTCGTGGTGGGCACGCTTACCGACATCACCGCATTGCACGCCCTCGAAGAACAGGCCCGGGAGCTGGCAGCAACCCTGGAATCCATCGTCCACACCAGCCTGATTGCCGTGGCCAGCCTGGATGCCGAGCTGCGGGTGGTGATGGCCAACGAACGGTTCTGTGCCCTGGTGGGCTTCAACCCCCAGGTGATTCAAGGCATGCCTGCGGCCGCCTTTGCGCCGGGACCACAGGACAAGGGGCCTGAGGGCCGGTCCTGGCCAGCCGATCATCTCAGCGCGGCGGTCCGCTCCGTGCTGGACGGGGTGGAACCGGTGGTGCGGCGCTCGCTGGCCATCCGCAGCCAGGACGGCAACATTCAGGCCTTGGAGACCGAGATCCGGCCGGTAGGCCCCCACGCCGGCAAAGCGCGAGTGCTGCTGATCGTTCAGGAACGGGGTGAAGGATCGAGCTGATCCCCATCGCTCCCCAAGTCTTCCTTTTCGTGCAAGTAGCGGCTGATCAGATGCTCGGCCAGCTCCCCGGGGGAGCGACCACACTGGGCAGCCAGTTTCAGCAACAGGGCATGGGACTCGATCGAAAGCTTCAGATCCACTCGCTTTGGGAAAACGGCCGGATCCAGCCGAAAGGGATCAGCCTCTAGCTGGATGGAATCAGACAGCTTGATGGGATCAGGCAGCTGAGAGGAATCGAAAGGGATGTTGGACAAAAGCCGAAGTTGTTCGCCAAGCAAACAACCTGAAAATCTGATCAGACTATACTCCCTACCAACCAAGCGGAATCGGGAGATTTGAGGGAGGATCGATCCACGACCCGGCCCTCTCCATGGCGTCTGACCTCGACAATGGCATCCGTGGCGGAGGTCAGGCCCCGGCTCAGCAAGGCCCATGGTTGACGACCTTCCGGTTGACAAGGAAAGCATCGAACTGAATTCGCCTAACGTAGAGCGGATCGCCAGAAAGCTGGCGAAACAACAGGTGACGCTTGACCAAGAAGCGTCACCAGCGCAGCACATAGCCGAACCATCAACTTCCCCTGAAATGACCATTCCCTCTTACTTTATTATCCACTGAATAGGACCCTACCATGCCCATTGAATCAGGCTGGCTTGGCGTATTCGCCACGGGCAAGGTAGCCGCATGACGCAAGGAATCTTCGAGCAGAAAGGCACAGAGATTGGAAACCGACCGCCCTTCTTCCTCGGAGCGCGTCAGCAATGCTTCATGAACGTGATAGCTGAGCGTAATCGTGATCCGTCGCGGCTGACGCTGCAGCATCCGAAGTCGCTCATTCATCGTTAGTTCCTCCTGAAAGTTCTCGAAGATTGGGGGGATTGGCCGTTGGGGATGACCTGAGAAAGACCCAGGAGCGCCGTGCCGATACAGCGATTACGCCGCAATACTAATCGCTCCGAACAGAATCTCAACTGATGCATTCTACTGCATATCGGCATTGGAGCCGAGGCTTGTGCGGACCCGATCGCCATCTAGTTTCTTGCACATCTTGCATATTCGGTCAAGAACGAGGCCCTACATGCGTAAACCCACTTACACCACCACCCAGCGGGGGGCAAGGCGACTGTTACCGAAGCTCCAGGCCAAGCTGGAATCGCCTGAAGCGACTGGGTCCCAAACATGCCGATCTGGTCAATCAAGTTCAAGCCATCGCCACTCAGCCTGTCCCTGGCCATGCGGGAATTGCGGATAGCGCCTGAAGGATCAGATTCACAACGCTGCAAGCCGGGTGGCTTCGCAGGCCGATGGAATGTCGCGCCAGCCAAGCCCCATCCAGGCGGCCTTTGGGCTTGTCCTGCCAAGGCTTCCGACGGGCACCGCTGACCCAGCCCATGCCTCTGAGCACGGATCGCGTTGGCCATGGACTCACCTCGAAGACTCCAGCGATCAACGCCAAGGGAGAGCCCGCCCAGGCTTCGCTGTTCATGGCTTAACTCTGTCAATCCTGGTTCTGAGAACCGATCGTTCATGGCGGCGACATTGCTCCTTTGGTTTCATCATCAAACATCGCAACCTGCAGGAGCATGAATAAAACGCAAACTTCCGCGCAAGGCCGCGCAATTCCCAGCAGCACAGATGTACCAGACGCCATAGCGCTGCTGCCGATCGAGACGGCGCCCTGGAGCACAACCAGACCGAAACGATCGCGCGCCGCCCCCCTCGCCCTCACGACGTGAGTTGTTGGAGCAGCAGGCCGTGGCCTCGATCCAGATGGAGGCCCGCCAGGGGCCTGATTCTGCTGCGGCAGCCTTGCCGCCCATCCCGCCCCTGAAAAGTGCTGAAGGGTCCGCGGGATGATGGGCCGATCGGATGGATCTGCGATGGGAAGTGGCCGGCAGCAGGTCTGGCAGCATCGCGATCGTCGCCTGGCCCCAGGCCTGCTGCTGCTCTGGCTCCTGGCGTTGATCCTGGCCCTGATTGGCCTGGGCGGCGTGCCCCTGGTGGACTGGGATGAGGGCATCGTCGCCCGGGTGGCCCTGGAAACCAGCCGCTCCCCCTGGCCCGAACGGCTCTGGCCCACCTACTGGGGCGAGCCCTATCTCAACAAACCACCAGCGATCCACCTGCTGATCGCGGCCAGCATCCAGCTCTGGCACCAGCTCAGCCCGGCAGCCAGCGCCGCGGAGCTGCCGCCGGAATGGGTGCTGCGCATCGGGCCGGCACTGCTGTCGTCGTTGATCGTGCCCTTGCTGGGGCTGATCCAGTGGCGCCTGCGGCCCGGCGAGCGCCGCACCGCCCTGGCCAGCGCCGCCATCGCCCTCACCCTGATGCCGCTGGCACGGCATGGCCATCGGGTGATGCTCGACGGCACTCAGCTGGTGGCCATCGCCCTCGTCTGGTGGGCCCTGCTGGGCAGCATGGGCGGCTGGCGCCGGATCCTGCTCTGGGGCACGCTCGCCGGCCTGGCCGGCAGTGCCCTGCTGCTGCTCAAAGCCCCCACCGCCCTGCCCGTGCTGGGCACAGCGCTGGCGCTGCGTGCCCTGGAACGGGATCTGCGGCCGCGCCAGTGGCTGCTGTTGGCCCTGGCCTTGGTGGCCGGCCTCGTACCCGGCCTGGCCTGGCATCTGGGCCACTGGCTGGTGCGCGGCGATGACGCCCTGCAGATGTGGCTCGGCCAGGGCTACGCCCGCATCGGCACGGCCATCGAGGGCCATCGCGACGGCCCCTGGACCGCCGCACTGGAGATGCTGGAGGGAGGCTGGCCCTGGCTGCCCTGCTGGCCGTTCGGTCTGGCGCTGGCCTGGCGTGCCCGCCGCAGCCGGGCTGGACTCTGGTGTCTGGGGCTCACCCTGGCGATGAGCCTGATGGTGCTGCCCCTGCGCACCCAATTGCCCTGGTACACCCTGCTGCTCTGGCCCCCCTTCGCCCTGGTCTGCGCACCGGTACTGGCCTGGTTGCTGGATCGCCGCCACGAAGACCGCCCCCCCGGCGCCGGCTGGCTGGCGCGCCTGCCCCGCTTCTGGAGCCTGCTTGGCGTGGTGGTGGTGGCGGCAGCCCTGATTTCGCTGCTGGGGATGCTGCCACCACTGCGGCCCGCCGCCACCATCGCCCTGGTGTTCGGCAGCGCCCTGATGGCAGGGGGCTGGTTGCTGGATCGGCCGGTTCAGCGCCAACGCCACTGGGGGGGGCTGGTGCTCGTGCTCGGCACCTGGCTGGCCCTGCTGCTGCTGCTGGCCAGCCCCCTTTGGCTGTGGGAGCTGCATGAACGCTGGCCCGTACCGCGGCTGGCCGCAGTGCTGACGAATCAGGAAGCAGCCGAGGTCCGCCTCTGGCAGGAGGCGGAACGTCCCAGCCTCAATTGGTATGCGGGCCGCCGCCTGCGCAGGGAAGACCATCTCGATCTGGCACCGGGGCAGACGATCCTGCTGCTGAGCCTCAAGCAGCCCCAGGCGCCCGATCTGCGTTGCCAGGCCCTCGCTCGTGAAACCCCACTCACCCTTTACCGCTGCGGTCTGGTCGGCGGCCCGCTCCAGAGCCCGCCCCCCTGAGAGCCACGGTCTGAGAGCCACGGTTCCGCATGCTCCATGGGCGGCCTTGACCCTCCCAGGAGCGCCATCCCTTCGAGCAGGATGGAGCGGGCAGCCAATCGCCTGGCCGCGGCTGCGCCCCCAAGCGGCCTGTGCCTAGGCCTGCTGCATTACCGCAGCAAGACCGATGAACCAGCACGGACGCGAGCCCGATCCCTGGCCTACAGCCGCAGCCGCAGCCGCCGAAACAGTCGCAGTCGCACTCGCAGTCGCGCGGGATGATCGCCGGGCGCCTCCGCCCGTTCCTTGGGTCCATCGCATTCCTGTTGCGAATCCGTTGCAGATTCATGGCCCTTCCCATGAACTGGCACGCCAAGAATCCCAACGCCATCGATAAGACCAGCCTGCCAGGGGCTGAAGAGCGCGAACAGGTTGTGATCGGCTCCTCATCGCCAATCAAGCTGAGACCTTCAACAGCGCTGCTGGCGCAGCGATCCGACCCCATGGCGCTGCCCGCAAGCCTTGGCCAGGTGAGCTGCTCGCCAACTTGCGCCAGTCGCCCAGCGCCGCTTCCCCGATGCGCCTGGGACAGCCCACGGAGGCGCCCGAACTGGCTCAGGCCCTGGGGCCTTTGCCATTGATCAGGTTTCCCTTGCTGTCCTTGAGCTCCTTCCAGATCGCCCGGATCTGGGCATAGGCCTGGTCCTGGCTGAGCTTGCCATTGCCTTGCAGGCCCACGATCAACCCCACCCGCTCGGCGAAGGATTCCAGGTTCTGATGGAACATCAGCCGCTCAGGGGACCAGTCGTTGCCTCGGTAACTGGCATGGGCCTCCATCGGAGATCTCACACCCGGTGGGCGCCCAGCACTGTCGTCGCTTGCCACGGCAGGCCTAATAACGTTGGTTCAGGTTAGATCGCGGCCCCCAGGGTTGGGGTTAAGGGCAGGTCAAGCCCTGGTCGAAAGATTGCGGACAACCTCCCCTTAACCCCGCAGTGCTGGGGCGGGCGCAAAGTCGATTCAACAGGGAGATCTGGGCCATGGCATGTGCTGGGAAGGCCGCCCCCATTGATCCAGGGGCCCTCACCAACGGTGGGTTCGCCCTGGGATTGATTCAACGGGCCAGCCGCCGCCTGGTGGACCTGCAGAACGAGGTCGTCGCCAATCGCGATCCGGAACCGCTGCATCAGATGCGGGTGGCGATGCGCCGCCTGCGCACAGCCCTGCGCCAGTTCGCCCCGGCCCTGGAGCTGCCTGAAGCGGTGAAGGATCAACGCATCGCCCGGGTGGCACGGCGGCTCGGCCTGGCCCGGGATCTCGATGTATTGCGCGCCCATCTGGAGGGCAGCGTGTTGCCGAAGCTGCCGGCGGCGGAGCGCCAGCAACTGGAACCGGTGCTACGCCAGCTGCAGCGCGAACGCCAGCACACCCAGAGCCAGGTGGAGAAAACCCTGCGCAGCGGCAGCTATCTGAATCTCCTGGCCCATCTGCAGCGTTGGCAGAAGGCACCGCAATTCACGGCCCTGGGGCACCAGCCGCTGCGCGACTGGCTGACCGAATGGCAGGCTCCCGAGCTGGTGACGATCTTCCAGCATCCCGGCTGGGCCGTGCTCGAGCCCGACGGCCCCGTCGAGGACGTTCACGATCTGCGCAAGCAGTGCAAGCACGCCCGCTACAGCCTTGAGAATCTCCTGAGCCAGACAGGACCCCGCTGCCGCGGCTGGGCCGGGCGCTTCCGGGGGCTTCAGGATCTGCTCGGCGAACTCCATGACCTGGAGGTGCTCCGGCGAGCCATCAACGACCAGCTGCCGGCCGGCAGCCTGGCTGATCTGCCGATTCTGGCGCAGCTCCTGGAGCAGGATTACCAGCGCTGCTGGCAACGCTGGGGCCTGGAGGCCACCGCTCTGCAGCAACCGCAGCGGCGACGCCAGCTCTGGCGGGATCTGCTGCGGGAGTCCAGTCCTGACTGGAGACGGCCCTGGTGGACCCTGGCGCTACCCCGTCGTCCGGGGGCCGGCACTGAAGCCATGCAGCGGATCTTGAGCGGCTCTTAAACAACTCATAACGACCCAGGGGTCGGCTGGCCGCTAACCAGGTAGAGCTCCATCCTTGGCATTGCAATGACCTTCGCGAAGAAGGCCCTGATCCTCGGCACCACTGCCAGCTTCGGCGGTGGCCTGGCCATCACCGCTGCAGCGCTGGCCTCCGCCACCATCAACGGTGCTGGGGCCACCTTCCCTGCCCCCTTCTATCAGGCCTCATTTGCGGGCCTCGCCAACAAGGGCATCAAGGTCAACTACCAGTCGGTGGGCTCGGGCGCCGGGGTGCGCCAGTTCATCGCCGGCACGGTTGATTTCGGTGCCACGGATGAACCGATCAAGCCCGCCGAGGCCGCCAAGGTGAAGCGGGGTGTGATTCAGTTCCCCGCCACCGGCGGCACGATCGCCGTGGCCTACAACAACGCCAGCTGCCCAGCCCTCAAGCTCACCCAGAAGCAGGTGGCCGGCATCTTCCTCGGCCAGATCGACACCTGGGAGGAGCTCAAGTGCGGTAGCGGCCCGATCAAGGTGGTGCACCGTTCGGATGGTTCCGGCACCACCTTCGCCTTCACCAACTCGCTCTCGGCCTTCTCGGCTGACTGGAAGAGCAAGGTGGGCGAAGGCAAGAGCGTCAAGTGGCCCGTGGGCGTTGGCGGCAAAGGCAATGAGGGAGTGGCCGGCACGATCAGCAACACCCCCGGTTCGATCGGCTATCTCAGTGAAGCCTTCGTCAAAGGCAAAATCAAGTCAGCCGCCGTTCAGAACAAGGCTGGTCGCTTTGTCAAGCCCAATGCCAAGAGCGGTGCCGCCGCTCTGAACAACATCCGGCTCGACGGCATGCTGGCTGGAGAAGATCCCAATCCCGCCGGCGAGACCAGCTACCCCATCTCCACGCTGACCTGGATCCTGGCCTACAAAACCGGCAACGGCGAAAAAGCCCAGGTGATTCAGAAGGCGATGGAGCATCTGCTCACCAACACCACCCAGTTCCGCGGCGAAGTGCTCGGCTTCATCCCCCTCAAGGGATCGATCCTCAGCCAGTCCCGCCGCGCCGTCGACAGCATCGGCAAGTAGTCGATCGCGCAACGATCACCATGGCTGGCCCCCTTCGCAGGGGGCCTTTTTCATGGAGCCTTCGCTCTGGGTCGATCAGGCGAGAACCCGCTCTGGCCACGTCATCGGCAAGAAGACGGCCCAGCCGGCCCGGCGACACCGACGGGAACGGCAACAGCCGGCGGGAACAGACCGGTGTGGACCCGGACCCCGGCCGCTGGAGCCACCCAGATCGCACGGATCTGGCCGCTCAGCAACCGGATCGCCCGCCAGCCCTCCAGCAAGGTGACCAAAGCCAGGATCAACACCGCAATCAGCGGCGAGAGCTGGCTGGTGACACGCGAGCGTGTATCGCCCGCAGCAGAGGGCCGCGGGCTGTTTCGAGCCAGCCTCGCTGGCGTTTGCCGCTGGGGCGGTTGCGCCCTCGGCGGGGGCTGGGGCGAAACCGGCGCGGCCGGGGCCACGGCCAGCACAGCGGCTGTTCGAACCACAACGGTGGCCACAACGCTGGCCCCCACCGCACGCTCCCCAGCCACGGGGAGGTCAACGGCGGCCAGCGCCACTTCTGCCGGCGCATCAGACGACGCAACATCAGACAGTGCCGCACCAGACAGTGCCGCACCAGTTGGGGCTGGCACGGCAGGCAGATGCAGCAGGGCGGTGGCAGGTTCTAGCGGCACCGCCCAAGGGGCCGGAGGATGCACTCTCCAATACGGAGACTGCTGCCAACCCCTCAATCGGGTGGAAAGGGTGGGATTCATGGCGCCAGGGCCGGCGGTGGTCTGCTCCTCAGTTCACCACCACGTCAATCACCCGGCCGCCCAGACGACTCACCCGTTGCAGCGCCTCATTCATGCGGCTGAAAGGCACCCGCAGCACATAGGAGCCGCTGCGCACGTAGGCATTGTCGACGATCCCGGTGGCTTTGATGGTCACCAACCTGGCACCGCTGGTATTGGTGCCACGCAGAGCTGGCGAAACCCTGAGCGCCTCCTGGCGATGGTCCTGGGAGGCACTTCTGGGGGCCGCGCCTGGGGTTTCACCGCCATACAGGCCGGCCTGATCCGAAATCAGGGCTCGGAACGGTCCGTCGGTGCTGATCCCGCTGTAGTCGCGACGCACGGACACGTTGCGGATGATCACCGCACCAGCGGCGCCGCGCACGGCCACCGGTTGGTTCTGATGCAGGGGCCGATTCAGGGCGGCCTGAATGCCGCTGCGGTCGCCCTTGACGGAAGCGGCAGCGCCTGCAGCCAGCTGCATCAGCCAGGAGAATTGACGGCCCTGATGGCCCTTGGAGTAATCCCAGCCATGCAGGTAAGGCACCACATCCTGGCCAAAGCGCTCCTGATACTCAGCGCTGTCAATGTAGGAATCAATTTCGGCTTCAACGCCGTGTTGCTGCAGGATCGTGAAGTGATGGAGCATCTCAGCCTTGTTCTGAGGAGCCCGACCAAGCAGATGCTTGAAGTTGAGTTCGATGAAGCGATAAGCATTGCAATTGTCAAAGAAACGAGCACGATAGAGGCCACTGTTGGCAACAGTTCGCACGAATTCCCTGACGCTCAGTGCCCCGTCCTTGAACAGGGATTCCGCACCACTCAGGCGCTCGTTATCCATCACATACTGCTGACCCAGAACCTGCCGGTAAACGGCCCGGATGATCACGTTCTTGTCGTTGTCCGAGGCGTGCGACCAGCTTTCCTTATGGCGATCGTTGGCGTAACGCGCAATGCCCAGAGTGGGCGCCTGCACAAGGGTCATGGTGGGGGGTGGCAAGGGGGGAAGAGGGAGTCAGCGGATCCAGCCAAAGGCCGGATCGCACCGATCACCGTTGAACCGTAAGGCGATTTTCCCGGCTCTCCTGTAGACCTGAAAAAAATCAAGACGCCCGCCAACCACAAGCGCTGGCAGCTGGCAAGCGTCGCCATGTGATGAACACAACCGTCCGGCGGCGACTTTTGCTGTTGTGATGGGTAGAACCACCCAATGCAGGATTCCGTCGTGCTGAGCAACGGAGACTCACCGCTGACAGCGATCGCCACCTGCCTGCTGCTGCAGGCTTCCATCCTTGGGGCCGGCTGGCTGCTCCAGGGCTGGTGTCCTCCCCAGCCCCCCCTGCAAAGCCACCACCCCAGTCAGGTCCAGGCCGCGATTGGGGCCGGCAGCGGTTGCCAGCAGGCTTGAACGACCGCCCGCGCGCTTCTTACCGCGACACCAGCCCAAAGACGGTGGAGCTGAGTCAGCCCTGGCGCTTGATCTGATGCTGCAGCTGACGACGCTGATATTCCACCGAAAGGGAAGCCAGGTGTTGCTTGGCCTGCTCCCGCAGCGCCGGATCCACCTGCTCCAACACCTGCCCCTGGGGCACCTGCATCCGCATCACCAGCGACAAGGCATCAAACAGACGCACCTGGTCGTTCTGCCAGCCCTGATAGTCGGCAGCGAGGGCCTTGAGCGCCTCGCCGGACACTTCACCCTTCTCCACCAACGGTCTGAGGACCTGCACCTGGGCCAGGCGGGCGGAGGTGACCAGGGCATGGGCGGCCCCGAGCGCAGCGAGGGCATCGGCCGCCTCCCGCTTCAGCAAGGTCATATCCCTGGCGAGCACGGCCTGCTCGACGCTCAGGGGTTCCCGCAGGCCAGGACAGAGGGCCGCCCGATCGGCCGCAAACGCCAGGCTTCCTGTAGGCGGAACCAGGCTGGGCAACGTCATGATCATCGTCGGGCCGGCCTGGAAGGAATCCTCAGCCGGGCCTGGAGCAGCAGCCAGCACCGGCCCAGCCACTGCGGCCTGGGCAGCAACCTGGAGGGGTGCGGCCGTCTCGATCGGGGCAGGGGCCAAACGCTGGAGCCAGGTCGAGAGCTGCTGATGGAGCCAGCGGTGCAGCCGCTGCAGGGGTTGTTTCCTCACCACGGTTGAATCGCCTTGCACAAACCGACGTCCACTTTGGGGGGCCGCAGGTGAGTTCGGCGCAGGCGGATATCCCGCGGCCGCCTGGCGGAGATTCAAGGACTCGGGGGGGAAGCAGGCCCAACCCGCGCGGGCCGGCATCAGGCCGTCCCGAACCAGTGATGAAGGCGCTTGCCAATCGGCATCTCGCCGGGCGAGAGCCAGGGCTCACGACGCCGGCCTTGCGGCAGCCAGCGACGGGCCCTGCCGGTCGCAGCCGCTGGGGATCAACGCGCAGGCGCAGCACCTTGATCCAGGCGGCCAGCGGAACCGGAACGTGCACGGCGGCTGGCTTGGCTGGAGCGCCTTAGCCAGCTCTTAACCGAATGATGATCGCCCCTTTGCCCACCTCTCGGTGGCTCTCCATACAGTTTTGCCAACCCGTTTGCACGGCTTTTCATGGTGTTCACGCCGTCCCGTGGCGCTGCCGGCAGCGGTGCATTCCGCGAATTCCTGGAGGCCAGCTACCGCAAGCGCACCCTGGTGCATCTGGCGGCGGGCAGTCAGGTGCCGATGCTGCGCAACAGCATCTGGCTGGTGGTGCGCGGCATGGTCAAGCTCGGAGCGATCACCATCCACGGCGACGACCTGCTGCTGGGTCTGGCCGGTCCGAGTGAACCGTTCGGCGAACCGCTCACCGATGTGGAGGCCTTTGAGGCCCGCACGCTCTGCGACACCGACCTGTTGTGCCTGAGCCTGGAGGAAATCCGTTCCGATGCCAGCCTGGCGGTGGCGATGCTGCAGGCGGTGACCAAGCGCTACCGCCAGTCCCAGTCGCTGCTGGCCCTGATGGGCCTGCGCCGGGTGGAAGAGCGGGTGCGGGGCTTTCTGGAGCTTTTGGCCACCGAATATGGCCAGGCCTGTGAACAGGGGCTGCGACTTGATCTGCGACTCACCCACCAGGAGGTGGCCAGTGCCCTTGGCACCACGCGTGTCACCGTCACCCGGGTGATCGGGGTGCTGCGCCAGGAAGGCTGGCTGAGTCTTGACGGGCAGCGCCGGCTGGTGATCAGCCATCTGCCCCCCCGGTGATCCCCCTCTTCTGGATCGACCACCTGCCGACCGACAATGGCGGGATGCAACCTTCCCTGCTGGTCGTTGAAGACGACGAGACGATCCGCGAGACGATCCGTGACGCCTTGGTCCTGGAGGGTTTCGCGGTGACGGCCTGCGGCAATGGTCGCGATGCGCTCGACACCCTCACCCGGGCCAGCGCCGATGCCGGTGGCGGCTTTGCCCTGGTGGTGCTGGATCTGATGCTGCCGGGACTGGGAGGGCTGGATCTCTGCCGCCAATTGCGCAGCGCTGGCGATCGCACACCCATCCTGGTGGTGAGTGCCCGCGACAGTGAGACCGATCGGGTGGTGGGCCTGGAGGTGGGTGCGGATGACTACCTGATCAAGCCCTTCGGCATGCGCGAACTGGTGGCCCGCTGCCGCGCCCTGATGCGCCGCAGCCAACCCACCGCCGAAGCGGCACCCACGGTGCTGGAACATGCCAACCTGCGGCTCTATCCGGATGAATGTCGCGTCACCCGCGATGGGCTGGAGGTGAATCTTTCCCCCAAGGAATACAGGCTGCTGGAGCTGTTCATGCAGCATCCCCGTCGGGTCTGGAGCCGCGACAAATTGCTGGAGCAGGTCTGGGGTATGGACTATTTCGGCGATAGCAAAACTGTGGATGTTCATATCCGCTGGCTGCGCGAAAAACTCGAAGCCAGCCCCTCGGCTCCGGTCCATCTGATCACCGTGCGGGGCTTCGGCTACCGATTCGGTTGAGTGGGTTTCCTTCTGGCGGCACTGCTAGGGCTCGGTATCGGCCTGCTGTTGCCGCGGCCGCGGAGCCCTGGCCGCCGGCCCTTCAACCGGCTGGAGAGCACCCAGCTGATTCGCTGGCTCAACGCCAGCCCCAGTGGCTGGCTGATCGTCGATCCGGCCGACCAGGTGGTTCTGATCAATCACCGGGCTGAACGACTGCTTGATGTGCTGGGGGCGGCGTTGATGCACACGCCGCCATTGACCCGGGTCTGCCCGGCACCGGAGCTGGCTGAGTTGATTCGTGATGCCCGTCTGCGCCAACGCACCCAGCGCCTGGAATGGCAGCGTTCAGGCCAGGAGCTGGTGCTCTTCGCTCTGCCCGGCGAGGCAGGCTGGGTGGCCCTGGTGCTGCAGAGCCGCCGCTCCCTGGAAGCCCAGCTCGAACAGCAGGAGCGCTGGGTGAGCGATCTGGCCCATGAGCTCAAAACCCCCCTGACAGCCCTGTTGCTGGTGGGAGACAGCCTGGCCGCCCAGGTGAACAGCGGCAATGCCGTGCTGGTGGAACGCTTGCAGCGGGAGCTGCTGCGGCTGCAGGAGCTGGTGGGCGACCTGCTGCAACTGTCCCGCCTGGAGAACACCCTGCCCCGCGATGGCCTGAGGCGCTCCGAGGTCGACCTGCCGCAGCTGGTGGAACAGGTGTGGCTCGGACTGCGGCCCCTGGCGGAGCAGCGCCACATCCGGATTGAGCTGAAGGTGGTCGACAACCGCCATGGCCAGGGCTTGAGCCAAGCCAACGGTGAACCCAAGGTCAACAGCCCAACCAAGCTCAACAGCGCCACCAGCACCCTTGAACAGAGCCTCGGCCACTCCCAGGCAAACAGCCCTTCCGGTGAGACCAGCGATGTTCAGGAGAACAGCCAGGCGCTTGAGCACGGCCCTGCCGTCGCCAACCTCGGCGCCGCCAGCTCAGGACACCTGAGTGCCGATCGCGATCGCCACACCGCCTCCGGCAGCGACGGCTCGATTCGAATTCAGGGGGATGGGTCGCTGCTGCATCGCGCCCTGCTCAACCTGATCGATAACGCCCTGCGCTATAGCCCGGACGGAGGCTGTGTGTGGGTGCGGGTGCAGTCCACCGACCAGTGGTGCCTGCTGACGGTGCGGGACGAAGGGCCCGGACTCAGCGAGGAGGACCAGGAACGCCTGTTCGAGCGCTTCTACCGCGGCGACCCCTCCCGGGTGCGCAGTCGTCGGGGCGGCAGTGGTCTGGGCCTGGCGATCGTCCAGCAGATCGCCCTCACCCACGGCGGTCGCGTCCAGGCCGGCAACCATCCCGATGGTGGGGCTCGACTGGAACTGCTGCTACCGGTGGGAGGCTGAGGCGAGCGTTCCTCCCGTGCCTGTTCAGCCCCATGGCCCTCTCCGGCTCCGCTCCGCTGCACGCCCCCACAG
>CAIZOZ010000046.1 GCA_903934745.1 uncultured cyanobacterium | reverse complement strand
GTTCCTGGCGAAAGGGCTCCAGTTGCGCGAGCGACTGGCGGCAGACCTGCAGTGCAGCTCGGAAACGCCGCAGTACCTGGGCCTGCATCCCCTTAGGCCAGCGAAACTCCATCTCCGGTCGCACCGGCCGGTCGTTGTAGTGCTCCAGCTCCAGGCTCTGAATCAGCAGACCGGCTTCATAACCCCGCTCCAGGTCACTGCTCAGATCGAGCGATTGCGCCCTGCCGAACGTCCCCAGCCAATCGGTGAGCCCCATGGAGTGTGTCCTTCAGATCAATCAGCGTGAGAAAACCCACCAGGTGAGCATCGGCACCACCGACCCCACCACCAACAGCACCACCACCCAGGTGAAGGCATTGCTGCTCTCGGTTTCCTCATGGGTCGGGATGTTGCTGGCCAACACCGGGGCGGCCTCGATCACGGCCTCACCAGGATCGTCACCACCCCGCAGCACCGCGCCAAGGCGATCGAGGGCATCGACCGTGGCCTGGCGGTACCGATCGCCATCACGCAGCGGTTGGGCCATGGTGCTGCGGGCCGTGCTGCGCAACAGATCCGGCGGCAACTGGCGCTGCAGCTGGGGCGAAGCCAGCACGGCAGCCGCCTTGGTTTTGGTGTCGATCAGCAACAGCAACTGGTTGGCATCAACCCCATCGGCCGAGCTGGCAGCCCAGCGATCCAGCAACTGCTGACCGAGCTGATCGAGCGTGAGCCCGTAGTCGAGGCGGTTGAGCGTGACCAGGCGCGCATCGACCCGTTCAGCCCCCAGGGCTTCCAGTTGGTTCTCCACTTCAGCGCGGCTGGCGCGACTGAAGACATCGCCGGCGTCGATCAGATGGCTGCTGGGCGGCGAGGCGGGGAAGTCGTTGGCGGAGAGGGCCTGGGCCGGTGCACCGGCCAGGCAGAGCGCCAGCAACAGCGCCATGGACAGGGTCAGACCTGTCAGCAGGCGACGAAGGCTGGCGGCAGCGAACGGATGGGTCAAGGGCACGACAAGGACCACGGGAGGGCGTGCGAAGGGCCTCAGTCTGCCTTCAGCTGGCCAGGCTGTCGCGATGCAGCCAGGTAATCACTTCAAGAATCTGCTGAGAGCGCTCAGCGGGGAGCTGCAACTGGCTGGCCATGCGCGTCAGCATCTCCTGCTCAGTGCTGCTCACGACGCGATCGGCGTGCACCAGCTCCGCAGCCATCGCCAGGGCGGTTTCCTGCTGGGGGGGCGTCAGCAGGGGGATCGCCTCACTGACCAGATCCTCCCAGCCGTCGCGGCGCAGCCTGCTGAGCAGGCCATCAAACATCTGCCCCATCGCCACCTCACTCAGGCCGCGATAGGGGGTGCGCTTTTCCAGCTGCTGCCGCAGGGCATGGGCCTCTTCGCGATCGAGGGCGCCATCACAGGCCACGGCGGCAAGGGCAATGGCAGCGAAGGCCTCACTGGGAGTCATAGAAACGGAAAAGTCTGCACCCATTGCAGCAGGGCACGGTCCATCCGGCATCCTGAACGCAACGACTGTCTTTGATTCGTGGTCATGGACATGCCCCCCACAGCCCGCATTCCGGTGGCCGCAGGGGCTGTGGGTCTGGTGCTGACGGTGATCAACCAGCTCAGCGCTGATCATGTCGATCCTTCGCTGCAGCGGGCCGGGGTGGTGGCCAGCATCCTCTCGGTGGTGTTGATGCTGGTGGGGTTGCTATGGAGCCGCATCACCCCCGTGGTCGCTGAGCGGGCCGAGCTGGCTGGCAGGGAAGGGCTGGAGCTGGCGGCAGGGTTGCCCGAGCCGCTGCGGCGCGAGCTCGGCTGGGGCAGCTCGCTGCTGCTCACCGCCACCCCGGCAGCCAGCCTGCTGCTGCTGTGGGACCAGAACCTGGTGCTGCGCCGTGGCCTGCTGGCCGACAGCAGCTTCTCGCCAGGCCCGATCTGTGCGCGTTGCCTGCAAAGCGGCAAGGCGATTTCGCTGGTGGATCTCAGCCTCTATCCCGGTCGCGCTGAATTCGATGGCCTGTTGCCGGGACTGCCCGCGGTGGTGGTGCAACCGATCGGCAGGCGCGGGCTGCTGCTGCTGGGGGGATGGTCGGTGCGCTGTTTCAGCCGCAGTGATCTCACCTGGCTGGAGGGCTGGGCGCAGCGGCTTACAGCCGAATGGGCTCCGGTGCTGGACGCGGCCGTTGCAGCCGTGGCGGTCCCGGACGATTCGGCACCTGGAACTGGCTGAAGACCCGCCCGCCAGGCCGGGACACCAGCACCGATCCCTCGGTGCCGAGCCGGCCCCGCAGGCGCTGCCCGCGGGTGATCTGTTGATGCTCCTGCCGCCGCAACTCGAGCTCGCCATCGGCTTCCACCTCCTGAGTCACCCAGTTCCAACGGCAGCGGCCCGCGGTCAGGACGTCGCTGGCCAGGGTGATCACACAACCGGCCGGAATCTCAACGCTGGTCTGCGCTTCGAGCAGATCGAAGCCCTGGCCACGGGCGCTCAGGGAGGCCCGGCGGCCCTGGAAGGGGTCACGGCTGCTGGCCGTGCGCGCTTTCAGATCCAACCGCACATCCCTGGCCTCGAGCCGCGCCTGATCGACGCTGTCGAGAAAGATCACCGGGGCCAGCAGCCGCAGCTGCTGGTGCTGGGTGTTGCCAGCCAGGGCGGAAGCCGTGAGGCTCTGCAGCGGCTGGCTGCGGGAGCGACCCGGCACCCGACGGTTGGCCTGCACCGGCCCGCGCGCCTGCAGCTCACCGGTGCTGGGATTCCAGTCGGCCTCGCTCACCTGCACCACCGCGTCCGGATCGGAGCGGGCTGGATCCTTGAACGGATCAAAGCGGCGGCTCCAGCGCTCCATCAGCGGCTTGCCCCGCAGCTTCAGCAGATTCTGATCAAACAGGAAGGTGGCGTGCTGGGAGCTGAGTCGGTACTGGGGATCACTGGCCCGGGGCTGGCGGTCGATTTCCATGCGCTGGCGGGAGGGGAACCAGCGCACGCGGGAGGCCTGGATCAGCACCGGCTGGCGGCCCATCTGTTCGACGCGAATCTGGCCTTCGAGCAGCACCACCTCGCCGTCGTTGAGCACCGTGCCGCTGGTGGCCTGCAGCCGGTAGGCGGGTTGGCCATCGCGATAGATCACCCCCTTCGGCGTCACCGCCTGGGCCACCTGGCGGCGCAGGTCGTAGCGCGCCTCAGGACTGGTGAGGCTCCAGGCGGGACGACCGCGTTGATCCTGCTGGCGCAGATCGAGCGACCGGAACACGAACGGCGGCGCGTTGTCGTCCTGGACGATCGGTTTGCTGCTGGAGCAGGCCGTCAACAACAGGGGGGTCAGCACGGCGAGCCCCAGCCGTGCCCGCAGCGACGCCAGGCGGGTCATCGTCCAGGTCACAGGGGCCCATCCAGCTCGAGCCGCTGCATCACTGGCACCGGTTCAGGCAGGGCCAGGCCCGGCTCCAGGGCGCCCCAGCGCTGGGCCTGCTGCCAGGGGGTGGGAGCCGCCAGCGGATCGCTGGCGCTGTCGATCGGGGCCTGGGCCAATTGCTCCAGCAACCGCGACGACAGATCCGGCAACAGCGGCGCCAGCAGCAGACCCACCCAGCGGCTGGTTTCAAGCACGGCATAGAGGTCCTCCCCGACTCTGACTTCGTCGCCTGCGGTTTTCATCCGTTTCCAGGGGGCGTTGTCGTTGAGGAAACCATTGGCGCCGATCGCCAGTTGCAGCACGCTTTCGGCGGCTGTGCGGAAATCGAGCCGGGCCATCGCCTGCTGGAAGCGCTCCGCCGCCGCCGTCGCCGCCAGGGCGAGCGGATGGCTGGCCAGGGCCGCCTCGCCGGCGGGCGGCACGGCCCCATCGAACCATTTGCGCGCCATTGTCGAGGTGCGGTTCAACAGATTGCCGATCGTGTTGGCCAGGTCGTTGTTGACCAGATCGCTGAAGCGCTGCTGCTGGAAATCGCCGTCATCGCCGAAGGGAATGTCGCGCAGCAGATACCAGCGCACCGCATCGCGGCCACAGCGTTCCAGCAACAGCTCGGGGTCGAGCACGTTGCCAAGGGATTTGCCCATCTTCTGGCCCTCGCGGGTGAGAAAGCCGTGGCCGAACACCGTGCTCGGCAACTCCAGTCCCGCCGAGAGCAACATCGCCGGCCAGAAGACGGCGTGGAAGCGCAGGATGTCCTTGCCGATCACATGCAGCTGGGCGGGCCAGCCCTGGCGCACCAGGGCCTCAAGCTCCACCGGCTGCCCCGGTTCGAGCAGGGCGGAGAGGTAACCCAGCAGGGCATCGAACCACACATAAAAGGTGTGGCCGGGATGGCCGGGCACCGGGATGCCCCAAGGCAGATCCACCCGTGAGATCGAAAAATCCTTCAGCCCTCCGGCCACGAAGTTCTGCACCTCCCGACGGCGCGAGGCTGGCGCGATGAAGCCCTCCTGGGCCACCAGTGCCTCGATCTGCTGCTGATAGCGGGAAAGACGGAAAAAGAGGTTCACCTCATCGCGCCATTCCAGCGGGCGGCGATGGATCGCACATTCCGGATCGTCGCTTTCATGGGGATCGTCCTTGAACTCCTCACAGGCGACGCAATACCAGCCCTGCTGGCGGCCCTCCACCACATCTCCGCTGGCTTCCACCCGGGCGAAGAACTGCTCCACCACCTGGTGATGGCGCGGATCGCTGGTGCGGATGAAGCGATTGTTGCTGATCTGCCAGCGATTCCACAGATCGCGGTAGCGCTCGCTGATGGCATCGCAATGGGCCTGGGGCGTGAGGCCCGCCGCCTCGGCCGTGCGCATGATTTTCAGGCCATGCTCATCGCAGCCGGTGATGAAGATCACGGCCTGGCCGTTCAGGCGCTGAAAACGGGCGATCGCATCACAGGCCAGGGTCGTGTAGGTGCTGCCCAGGTGCGGCCGATCGTTGACGTAATAGAGGGGGGTGGTGAGGGTGTAAGGCATCGGCGGGTTCGGGGGCTCACGGCACCGCCGCTACGGCCCTGCCCGGTCGGGCGGATCCTACCCAGGGCTCCTGCCTGAGGCAGGATTCGCTGCGATCAGGGGCCGGGGCCATGGGCGAGCGCAGCGAGCTGAGGGTGGACGTGGTGGTTTGGGGTGGCGGCAGCGGCGGTGTGGCGGCGGCCCTGCAGGCAGGCCGCTCCGGTGCCAGCATCCTGCTGCTGACGCCAGGGTCCTGGCTGGGCGGCATGGTGAGCGCCGCCGGGGTCTGCGCTCCCGATGGCAATGAACTGACGCCCTGGCAGACCGGCCTCTGGGGTGCCCTGCTGCGCGCCCTCGAACAGGAAGAACCCGCAGGCCTCGATCAGAACTGGGTGAGTTGCTTCGGCTACCGCCCGGCCACGGCGGAGCGGATCCTGCGGCGCTGGCTGGCTGCCGAACCAACCATCCAGTGGTGGGCCGACTGCAGCCTGCTGGAGGTGGTGAGCCGCCAGGGCCAGATCACGGCTTTGCAGGTCGGCCGGCACGCCGCCGCCGGTGCAGCCAACGTCATGGTGCAGCCCCGCATCGTGGTGGATGGCAGTGACCGGGGCGATCTGATCGGCTGCAGTGGCGCCGGCTTCCGCCTCGGCTGGGAGGCCCAGGAGCAATGGCAGGAACCGAGTGCGCCCGCCCGACAGCGACTCGACACGGAGCCTTTTTTCCGCCAGCAGCCGCTGCAATCGCCCACCTGGGTGGTGCTGGGCCAATTGGCGGCGCCTGAAGCCCCGCCCGAACTGGCCACGGCTCCTGCCCCGCCAGCGCCGTTTGCCGGGGCCACCGAGGCCTTCGGCCTGGAGAGGACCCTCACCTATGGCCGCCTGCCCGGTGGATTGGTGATGCTGAACTGGCCCCTGCACGGCAACGACTGGCATCACGGCCTCGAGCGCGCCTTTGCGGCCCCGGCCAGCGGCCAGCCAACGGCGGCCGAAGCGGAGCTGTCAGCCGAGATGCAACAGCACAGCCTCCAGTTCGCCGAGTTGCTGGGCCAGCTCAGTGGCGGCTGGCTGCAGCCCGGTCGGGTGTTTCCCACTGCCAGCGAAGCGCGCAACGGTGCCCTGGTGGGCGAGCAAGCCCTGGCGCTGATGCCCTACTGGCGCGAAGGCAGACGGCTGCAGGGCCACACCGTGGTGCTGGAGCAGCACCTGTTGCCCCAGGGTCCAGGCGCCAGCATCGCCTCGCTGCCGCTTGATGCGGCCGGCCGCTGCACGGCCATCGCCGTGGGCAACTACGCCAATGATCACCACTATCCCGGCCCCGACTGGCCCCTGGCATCGAAAAGCTGCCGTTGGGGCGGGCGCTGGAGCGGCACTCCCTTTGCGATTCCCTATGGCGCCCTGGTGAGCCGCGATCTCGCCAACCTGCTGGCCGCCGATAAGTGCCTGAGCGTCAGTCACATGGCCAATGGCGCCACCCGACTGCAACCGCTGGTGCTGAACATCGGCCAGGCGGCTGGCCTGGCCGCCGCCCTCTGCTGCCAGGGCAACATGCTGCCGGCGGACCTGGCGCCCCAGCAGCTGCAGCAGGCCCTGATCAACGATCCCCAGGCTCCGGCGGCCCCATTGCCGCTCTGGGACACCCCCTGGCACCATCCCCAGTGGCGGCAGCGGCAGTGGCGGGCGATCGACGATCCCAGTGGTCTCAATCGTCACGGTGAGCTGCCCGGTGACGCCACACTGGAGCCCTGGCAGGGGCCGCCGCAGCGGGGTGAACGGCTCTGGCAGGGCGAGTTGCAACCGGATGGCTCCGGCGGCTTTGGGCTGCTGGTGGCGGGCCGGCTGTGGCCGCTGATCACCCTGGAGCCGGCCCTGCATCACTGGCTGCTGGCCCAGGATCGACCGCGCCAGGTCGCCATGCTGGGCAGCGCCAATCCCTGGGGACCCTGGCTGCGGCTGTCACGGCTGGCGGAGGCCCAGGGCTAGCGCTGGGCGGCTACCGCTGAGCGCCTAGGCGCTGGCCCGCAGCCGCAGCTGGTCCCGCAGCGAATCCACCAGCTCCACCTGCACCAGCACCGCATCACCGGCTTGGCAGGCGCTCGGACAGAGGCAGGGGAAGTCCAGGCAGAGCTCTTCGAGCTGAACCAGGGCGAGATTGTCCTGGGGTCGCAGCCAGCGCAGCATCAGGCCGCGCCAGTTGGGGCGTGGATGCTGTTCGAACCACACCTGCTGCCAATGGCGCTGATCTTCGCGGCTGATCGTGATGCCTTCGCGCACCGCCCCTTCCAGGCCGCTCAGCACTCCCGCTAGCTGGGCTTCATCCAGCGGCGGCTGTCCTTCCAGCTGCAGGGCCAGCTGCCGCTGGGTCAGCAGGTCGCCGTAGCGGCGGATCGGCGAGGTGGCCTGCACATAGGCCTCCAGGCCCAGGCTGAAATGGGGTGCCGGCTGCACACCCACATGGCCCCGTCCCAGACAGCGTTTGATCGCGGCATGACGCACCGGACCGGGCGGCAGTTCGGCCAGCTCCTGCTCCGTGGGCAGGTTGGCGCTCTGCTGGCTGCGATAGGGAAGGGCCAGGCCGCCGCCACTGCCATGGGCGGCGATCACAGCACCGGCCAGAATCATCGCCTCCGCCACCATGCTGCGGGAGGCCGAGGGCTCAGTCACCTCCAGCTGGGCCTGATCCTGCTCACACCGGATCCGACCCTCAGGCTGCTCCAGGTCGAGGGCGCCGCGTTGCAGGCGCCAGGCCCGCCGTTGGTTCAACAACGCCTGGATCAAGGCCGGAGCCGGCTCCTCGGGCGGCGCCAGCTCAATCAACTCATCGGCATCGCTATAGGACAGCCGGTAGGCGGGCTTCACCCAGCTGCGCACCAGCTCATAGGCATGCACAGCCCCTGAGTCCTCCAGTTCCACCGCCAGGCTCCAGGCGGGACAGCGCTCGCCCTGGCGCAGGCTGAAGGCACCGGCCACCAGCGCCATCGGAAACATCGGCAGGGTGCCGCGGGCCAGGTAGAGGCTGCTGCCGCGGCGGCGGGCTTCCAGATCCAGCGGACTGTCCGCAGCGATCAGGCGGCCGGGATCAGCAATATGAATCCACAGCCGCGGCCGCCCTCCAGCCGGCGCTGCCTCCAGGCCCAGGCCATCGTCGATATCGACGGTGTCGTCATCGTCGATCGTGAACAGGTGCAGATGGGTCAGATCCCGCCTGTGCTCGTCTCCGGCCTGGGGGAAGTCGGCCTGAATGAGCAGCTCCTGGGCCTCGGCTTCGAGTTCAGCGCTGAACCCCTGCTCCCAGGTGGTGGCTTCCAGCGAGGGCAGGTGGTGGCGAGGCCATTGGCCCAGATCGGCCAGCAGATGCCGGATCGGGCCCGCTTCGGCGGGGCAGTGGGCCTGCTGCAATGCCTGGCGCAACGGCGCCGGCAGCGGCGTTTCAGTTTCACCGCGGGCCCAGCCGCGCAGTAACGCCAGCTCCTCGGCCTCCATTGATGCCAAAGCCGCGGCCTCGATCGGGCGCCGCAGCCGCAACAGTTGATGCCAGGCGTCACGCCGCTGCACCACCAGTTGGTCGCGACGCTGCTGCTGGCGCAACCGACGGATCTCGTCGAGGGTCCTCGGCGTTACCTGGCCAAGGCGCCAGCGGAACAAGGTTTGGTCGCCCTGCAACCAGAGCCACAGCGCCGCCCGGAGCGTTGAATCCGTGGCCGAACCGAGCAGGTCAGCGAACTCCTCGAGGTCGCTGGCTGCCGGGCTGCCATCGGCTGCTGCTGCACCAACCAGCAGCAGCCAGGCCGCTGCCAGCTCCCGCGCCGGCGGCAACGCCGCCGCCAACAGCGAGGCCTGCAGACCCCAAGGGGGCTGGATCGGACCAGCGGCGGGGGGAGCAAAGCGATCGCCGGCGGCAATCCAGTCGAGCTGCCGTAGCGGCAACGCCAGGGGCCGCGCTGTGGCACCAACCCGCAGGGTGGCGCGGCTGCCGCGGATCTCTTGAACGATGGCCAACTGGGGGCCACGCTCTTCGATCAGCCCGACAAGATCGCCGGGCTGGAGGGCTGTACGCACGGGGGGCCGCTGACCAGGCTGGGGCAACTCAGCCTTCGGGGTTCACGAAGGGCAGCAGCGCCACGATCCGCGCCCGCTTGACGGCGTTGGTGAGATCCCGTTGCTGCCTGGCGGTGAGGCCGGTGAGACGACGGGGCAGGATCTTGCCACGCTCAGTGATGAATTTCTTGAGCAGATCGACATCCTTGTAGTCGATCGGATCGCCGGGCTTGATCGGCGACAGGCGCTTCTTGAAGAAGGAACTGGACATGCGGGGGAGGGGAACGCTGGAAAAAAGAAAGAATCAGCCAGGGACCAAGGGCGAGAGGCTGTAAAGACAGCTCTGCCCAACGCTGCGATGTAGCGCTGCGATGCAGCGGTGCGATGCAGCGGTGGTTTGGACTGGGAGCCGGCAGGGCGGGAGATGCCCCTCGGCCTGGACTCTGCACCGATTGCAGGGATTCGTTCAGGAAGAAGACGTGTGGTGTGGGCTTGGGGCCCAGCGAATCACTTGATCTCCTTATGAACAGTGGCGCTGTTGCAATGGGGGCAGAACTTCTTCAGTTCCAGCCGTTCGGTGGTGTTGCGGCGATTCTTCTGGGTGGTGTAACGAGACACACCAGGAGAACGCTTGGCGGGGTTGGACCGGCATTGGGTGCACTCAAGAGTGACAACGAGCCGGACGCCCTTGTTTTTGGCCATGGGAAGGACGTTGCGCCGCGTGCGCGAAACGAGGTTGACGCTGCACCCTACCTCCTGACCGTTACCTTCTCCCATCTCCCTCGAGCGCTGAACCCTGGGGCGCCAACAGCCGCCGGACTCCTTAACCGGGTTGCCTGGGAGTCGTTGAACGGCTCCCTAGGATCAAAGCCCCGTGTTTTGGGTTCGGATGAGGGTCTCGCTCCAGTGGCTCAGGGAGCTGGTGCAGGTGGAGTCCCAGCAGCTGGAGCCCCAACAGCTGGCTGAACGGCTCTCAATCGCTGGCTTCGAAGTGGAGGCGATTGAGGATCTGGCCGCCCGGGCCCAGGGGGTGGTGGTGGGCTTCGTCGCCAGCCGCGAACCCCATCCCGATGCCGACAAGCTCAGTGTCTGCCAGGTGGAGATCGGCGGCGCTGAACGGCTGCAGATCGTCTGTGGTGCCAACAACGTGCGGGCCGGCATTCACGTGCCGGTGGCCCTGGTGGGCAGCACCCTGCCGGCCGTGGGGCTGACGATCAAGCCGGCCGAGCTGCGCGGCGTCGCCAGCAGCGGCATGATCTGCTCGCTCCAGGAGCTGGGGCTGGCCGAAAGCTCCGAGGGCATCCTCATCCTCGATGAACGGCTGGACGTGGTGCCACCCCTGGGCACACCGGTGGGCCCGGCCCTGGGTCTCGATGATCAGGTGCTGGAGCTGGCGATCACCGCCAACCGCCCGGACGGTCTCTCGATCCGGGGCATCGCCCGTGAGGTGGCGGCCATCTGTGGCGGCAGCACCTGCTTTCCGCCGGCTGCCGCTGTGGTCGCAGCCCAGCCGCTGCTGGCCAGTGCCGAGGCCCTGGCGGCGATGGAGGCCGGTGGTCTGTTCAGTGTCACGGCCCTGACGGGCGTCCAGGTGGGGCCTTCCCCAGTTTGGCTCCAGCAACGGCTCGAGCGGTCCGGTCTGCGGCCGATCAACAACGTGGTGGACATCACCAATCTGGTGATGCTGGAAACCGGTCAACCGCTGCATGCCTTTGATCGCGACGCCCTGGCGCGCCTCAGTGGCGGCGTCGCCGATCCCGCCTTGATCGGCCTGCGCCAGGGACGCCTTGGCGAAAGCCTGATCAGCCTCGATGGCGAAACGCGCCCGCTCGATGGCGAGGCCCTGCTGGTCACCTGCGCCGACCAGCCGATCGCCCTGGCCGGCGTGATCGGTGGCCAGGCGGAAGCGGTGAACGCCGGCACCAGCAGCCTCTGGCTGGAAGCCGCCGTCTTTGCTGCCCAGGCGGTGCGTCGCTCCGCCCGCAGCGTCGGCCTGCGCACCGAAGCCAGCAGCCGCTTTGAGAAAGGTCTGCCCAAGGAGGTCACCCTCACAGCAGCGGATCGGGCCGTGCAGCTCCTGGTTGAGCTGGCCGGGGCCCGGGTGGAAGGGCGCTGGCTGCATCGCCGGACCGAGGCGCCAGCGCCAGCGTTGATCCTTGAGCGCGATGCCCTGCACAACCTGCTGGGACCGGTGATCGACGACGGCGAGGAAGTGGATCTGCCGGATCAGCGGATCG
>CAIZOZ010000045.1 GCA_903934745.1 uncultured cyanobacterium | reverse complement strand
TGCCTTCCACCTCGGTGGGCACGGGCCAGAACAGGGCCCAGAGCACCAACACACCACCCACCCCCGCCAGGCTTACACCCACCTGGCTGTGATCGCTCAACCCCAGCCAGCGGGTCTGCAACCGCTGAACAGGCCCGCGATGCCTGGGCTCCGCGGCGGTGGGGGTGGCCTGAGTCATGGCATCCAGCTTGCATGATCAAAAGGCACCTGTCAGCCCCCGCCTGCACCAGCAGCCCCAGGCCCAGCAGCTGCAGGCACCGGCGCGCCCTCCAACGCCAGGGCCTGGGCCAGCAGAGGCGCCAGCACCGGCAGCAGGGAGAAGGCGGCTGAAAAGCCAGCCAAGCCCCACAGCCCCGGGGCGCCGGCGATGGGCCCGAACAGGGGACCATCGGCGCCTGGGAAAGCCACCGGCACCCGCACAAACCGGCCTGGCAGCGCCGCCAGCTCGGGCCAGGTGGCGTGCAGGCCCCGGCGCAGCTCCGCCTCCATCCAGGTCGCATCCGGCGCCGCCTGGGCCGCCCCGGCTGGCGCCACCACACTGATCTGACCGAGCCACCAGCCACCACGCCGCGGTGCCACGCCGGCATCAACGATCCACTCCTGCTGCTGCAGCAGCTGACAGCGGGCCTCCAGGCCCTGGCGCTGGCCCAGCAGCGGAATCACGATCCCCTCGGCAGCACCGGCCGGCAAAACGTCGTTCCGGCAGGCCGCGGCCTCCAGCTCCAAGGCCCCCGACCAGCTCATGCCCAGGCTCGGAGCGCCGGTGGCGGCTGGCCAGAGCCTGCTGCTGGCGGGCCCGGCCGCCAGCAGCACCTGGGCGGCTTCAAGCTGATCGCCCGCCGCCAGCCACAGACGCCAACCCGCGGCAGGCAGAGCCTCCAGGCGCTCCACCTGGCCATCGATCCGACGCACACCGACCTGCTCCAGCAGCCGCGGCAGCACCTGGGCCAACAGCTCGCCATCAAGGCGCCCGAAGGGCAGACTCAGCCGCCCCGGCAGCAGCTGGCTGTCCGGCACCTGGGCCCGCAGCCGCTCGGCCAGGGGCAGGGCGGCTTCAGCCTCGGCCTCAGGCCAGTGCAGGCTCAGCCGGCAGCTTTGCCAACCCAGGGGACCATGGCGCTGCTCCAGCGCCTGCCAACAGGCCGGTGCCCGCACCATGGCTTCACCAAAGCTGCCGGGCAACGCCGGCCAGCCGCTCACCCCGCCGTAGCCGCAGAAGGAAGCGATCGCCCGCTGGGCTGGCGCCACCACGGTGACTGCCAGTCCCTGCTGGCGCAGGGCGAGGGCCGCCAGGGAGCCCGCCAGGCCAGCGCCGATGACGAGCACATCGCCAGCGGCGACTGCCATCAGATCTGCAGGGTGAAGGAGCCGATCACCCGCTCAAACAACTCCTTGACGCGCGGCCAGCGCAGCTCATTGGTGCTGGCGGCGAAGGTGTAGAGCCGTCCGCGGTCGGCAACGACAGTGGCCAGCTCATGGCGATCGCGATCGCTCAGATGCACGGCGTATTCGAGGTCGTAAAAGGTATGGCCGCCCGTCTCACGCTGGCGCGCCTCGACCAGATCGGCCTCCCGGCCGCTGCCGGCGGGAGCAATCACGGTGCGGCGCAGCTTTTCGCCCACGGCGACGGCACTGCCGAGCTGCTCCAGATCACGATCGGGGGTGACATCCGAGATCACCAGGCTGAGCGTTTCATCGCTGTTGATCAGGTCGTGGAACACCACCTGGGGGCCGCCGCTCACCTGCACCCGCGTCCAGCCGGTGGGATAGAGGAAGGCGTAGCGCCCATCGGGGCTGGCAAAGGAGTTGAGGCCGGCGGCGGCGGCACTGCAGCCCACCAGCGCAAGGCCGAGCACAGCCGACAGCAGCAGGGGCAGCCAGGACCTCGGCGCCTTCGAGCAGAACCGGATTAATGGGCGGGCATCGAGGCCCATGGCACTACAGCAACTGGAGGGCATTCTCACCCTGCGGCGGCCACCGCCCCGCTCCGCCCCACCACCACTGGGCACTGGCCACCGCTTGCGTCCCTAGATTCGATGCACCTGCACTGCGGCCCTGAGCGGTTTCACCCGACCCCTGGCCCGGCTGATCGACCAGTTCGAGCGACTGCCGGGCATCGGACCGCGCACCGCCCAGCGGCTGGCCCTGCATCTGCTGCGCCAACCCGAAGAGCAGATCCGCGCCTTCGCCGATGCGATGCTGGCAGCTCGCAGCCAAGTGGGTCAATGCCAGCGCTGCTTTCATCTCTCGGCTGAACCCCTCTGCGAAATTTGCCGTAACGAGGAGCGCCGCAATGGCCAGATCTGCGTCGTGGCCGATTCCCGCGACCTACTGGCGATGGAGCGCTCGCGTGAGTTCCGCGGCGCCTATCACGTGCTCGGTGGCCTGATCTCGCCGATGGATGGCGTCGGACCGGAGCTGCTGCAGATCCAGCCCCTGGTGGCCCGGGTGGATCGCGAGGCGATCAGCGAGGTGATCCTGGCCCTGACGCCGAGCGTGGAGGGGGACACCACCAGCCTCTATCTGGCGCGGCTGCTCAGACCGTTCACTGTGGTCAGCCGCATCGCCTACGGCCTGCCGGTGGGCGCGGAGCTGGAGTACGCCGATGAGGTGACCCTGGCCCGGGCCTTTGAAGGACGCCGCCCGGTGGAATGAGCCAGCCCAACAGCCGCTACAGCAGTGTCCGGCCCAGCGAGCGCCTGCCGGCTTGGTTGCGCCGTCCCGTCGGCGATGCCTCCCAGCTGGAAACGGTCCAGGGCATCGTTCGCCAGCAGCGGCTGCACACGATCTGCGAGGAAGGCCGCTGCCCGAACCGGGCCGAGTGCTATGCGGCCGGCACCGCCACCTTCCTGCTGGGCGGACCGATCTGCACCCGCAGCTGCGCCTTCTGTCAGGTGGAGAAGGGTCAGGCCCCCACCCCTGTGGACCCGGGCGAAGCGGAGCGGGTGGCGGCGGCCGTCGCCGATCTGGGACTGCGCTATGTGGTGCTCACCGCCGTCGCCCGCGACGACCTGGCCGACCACGGCGCCAGCCTATTCAGCACGGCGATGGCGGCGATCCGCCGGCGCCGCCCCCAGGTGGCGATCGAAGTGCTCACCCCGGATTTCTGGGGCGGCCATCGCGAAGCGAGCGAGGGTCGCCAGGCCCAGCGCCAACGGCTGGCGGCCGTGCTCGCCGCGGCGCCGGTCTGCTTCAACCACAATCTCGAAACAGTGGAGCGCTTGCAGGGCGAGGTGCGGCGCGGCGCCACCTACCGGCGTTCCCTGGGGTTGCTGGCGGCAGCCCGGCAGTTGGCTCCGGCGATTCCCACCAAATCCGGCCTGATGCTGGGGCTGGGCGAAAGCTTCGACGAGGTGATCGCCGCCCTGGAGGATCTGCGCGGCGTCGATTGCCAGCGCCTCACCCTGGGCCAGTACCTGCGACCCTCCCTGGCCCACCTACCGGTGGCGCGCTACTGGCAGCCGGCGGAGTTCGAACAGCTGGGACGCATCGCCCGCACCATGGGCTTCGCCGACGTGCGCAGCGGCCCGCTGGTGCGCAGCAGTTATCACGCCGCCTTGCCCTGATCAGCCCGCGCCAATCGCCGCCCGCAGCGCCGCAAGCCCTCGCTGCAGTCACCACGCATCAACAGTCCCGCTCCACCCCAGATCAACCGCAGGGGCAGATCGGCGGGGCCTGCCCCCAATGGGCGCAACGGCTCGAAGCCGAGCCCAGCGAAATAGCGCACCAGGCGCCGATGCTGACGGTCGTCGTCGTGAATCGCCAGCAGCCGGGCGCTGCGGCAGGGGGTCGCCTCCAGGGCCCAGGCGAAGGTGGCAGCCCAGATCAGCGGGCCCACCAGGGCCGTGTTCTCCCCCTGCACCCGCATCGTGTCGAGCTGCAGGCCGCTGGCGCTGGGCAGGGCCCAGCCTTTGAGCTCGCCCAGCAGCTGGGCCCGAGCAGGTCCCAACGGACGGGCCACGCCCACCTGCAGGGTCCAGATCCCCAGCCGGCGACCGACGCGCAGCCGCAGCAACAGGCCGTGCGCCGTCGCCCACTGCTGCAATGCAGCCAGATCCAGATCGGCTTGAATCCGATCGGCTTGATCCGGGGGGAGGTCAGCGGCTGGGGGAGTCAAGGCCGTCAAGCAGCAGCCCCCTCGCCAACGGCGGCCGGCCGCCAGCGCTCCACCGCCACCACCGCCGTCAGCGGCAAAGCTCCGTACAGGTGGGGGAACAGCTCCGAACCGGTGGGTGCCGCCTCCGCCCGCACAGCCACACCGGCGGCCGCCAGCCGCTGGGGGTCGATCGTCAGCAGCAGCAGCCGATCGACATCGGCGTAGTGACGCCGGTGGGTGGACTCCAGTTGATGGGCATAGCTGGCGTGGAGGAAGCCCACCTGCTCGAGGCTGAGGCCGCGGCTGGAGCGCCGGTACTCCCCCTGCAGTTGGGCCGCGTCCCACTCCTCAGGCAGAGCCAGGTGATACAGCCAGCGGGGCGAACGCCAGGGGCTCGACCCGGTCCAGGGAGGGGCCAGCACTGCCGCCAGTTCAGGGCTCTGCAGGAATCGGGTCAGCCAGGCCTGCAGTGGTGCCAGATCAGCTTCGGCTGCAAAGCCGGCTGGATCCGCCAGGCGGAACTGACGCACAAACGGCAACAGGGCCCAGTCCGCCAGACAGGGCCGAGCGCCCAGCAACCAGCCGCTGGTCCCATCCGCCGGCGCGGCCGCGATCAATCGGGCGTTCCACTCGCGCAACAGCACCAGAGCCGCCTGGCGATGGACTTCGGTCGTTGTCTCGTTAGTTGCCTTGGTGTCTGGATTGATCTCTCGATTGGTCTCTGGATTGATCTCAGGTTCGCCATAGCGGCTGGCGTATTTGTAGCGATCCAGGTGGTATTTGAAGGGGCCATCACAGGCCAACAACAGCTCCCCCATCAACATCTGGGCCCCGCGATCAGCTGCGCACAACCAATCCTGGGGATCGTGACGTGCCAGGGCCCAGTGCATGATCGCCAGACTTTGATCGATCGAATGCGCAGGCGAATCCGGCGGCAGCCCCGAAGATCCAGCGGCGAGCACCAACACGGGCACAGTGCCCTTGGGCGAGGCCTCAAGCAACTCCGGCGGCTTGCAGGCCAGTGCCACCTCGCGCAGTTCCACCGCAACGCCAGCGACAGCCAGGGCCAGTCGAGCCCGGATGGCATAGGGGCAACGGCGGAAGCTGTAGAGAATCAGAGGAGCCGGAGCTGCCAACGCGGTGATCATGGCAGCTGATCAGAAGCGATGGGCGGGCAGCACAACCCTTACCAGGCCACCAGCCCAGGAGATCATCAAAGTCAGGCCCTGCCCGATTACCGCGATGAACCGTCGCTGGGTTGGCTTTTGTTCACAACTTCGAGTGGGGCGAAACAGGGGGGCGGTATGGACCCACCAACACCCACCTTCGCTGTTCATCCCCAGGCTAGGCCCGGGAATTTGAACCCATCGTCGCTAAGCGACCGGTTTCAGAAGCAGAATGGCAGGAACTGAGTGCGGCAGGCAGCATAGCCATCCACCAAGGCACCCAGACCGATCTGGTGGGCGATACCGGAGCCTGTGATTACTTCGGTAAGGATGCCAATCGCGATGCCAAGCATAGCGGCACGGCCGTTAAACAGTTCAGCGCGCTGCAGCTGC
>CAIZOZ010000044.1 GCA_903934745.1 uncultured cyanobacterium | reverse complement strand
CGGCGCAGCTCCTCCAGGTGATCCACCAGGGTCATTTCCACTTCGCCGGGAAACTCTGCCGCTGGCGCAGCGGCTCCGGCGGCAGCTTCGGCGTCGGCCAGCAGGGCAGAAGCGGTGGCCGATTCTGCTGCTGCGCTCAGCGCCAGGGCCTGGTTTGGCTCCAGGTCGGGGTTAGCGATGGTGTCCGGCTCGCTCATGGCATCCCTGTTCGTCTGAGGTTAGGGGCCTTCAGCCACCGTTGTCCTGGGGATCTGACTGGCGACGCAGCAGCTCCAGAGCTCGCTGCGGTTGGCCCCAGAGGATCTCGCCGCCGCGATGGCGCACCGTGCCCGGTTCGGCGCCCGGAATGCGTTGCAGGGATTCGGCTGCCACCATCACCACCGGCACGCGCGCATTGCCGCGCCCGCGGCTGAAGTGGGCCGCCAGGTCGGCGGCAGCGGCCAGGTCGGCTTCGCCTGGGGCCCCTTCCGATCCCTTGAGCACCACGTGGCTGCCGGCCAGTTCCTGGGCGTGGAACCAGAGGTCGCCGCGGCGGGCCTGGCGCAGGGCGATCCATTCGTTCTGGCGATGGTTGCGGCCCACCTGCAGCCGCAGCCCGCCGGCGCTGCGCAGCTCCAGCGGACTGGGTTCGGCCGCTGAGCTGGATCGGCCGCCTCCACCGGGTCGGTTGCCGCGCCGGCGGGGCGCGGTCGGGGCGCTGCCGCGCTTGGGGCGCAGGTTGGCCAGTTGCTGCTCCTGCTCCTCGGCCAGGGCATCGAGCTGGGCCCCATCCTCCAGTTGTTCGACGAAGGTGAGGCTGGTTTCCAGGCCCTGCAGCCGCTGTTGATGGTGCTCCAGGCGCGGCAGGATCGCCGCCAGCGAGCGCCGCAGCTTGCGGGCCTTGCGATACAGGGCCTGGGCCTCGTCGATCTGGCCACGGTCTGGGTTCATCAGGCAGAGCAGGGCATCCGCCTGCTGCTGCAGTCCCGCACTGGTGGGGACCGCATCGGCCAGGGCCTGTTGATGGTCGGCCTGCCGGCGTTCGCGTTCGATCGCCTGCCGCAGCCGCTGGGCCAGGCTGTGGCGGCGCTGCTCCCCTTGCCGCTGGCTGAGCTGGTGGCCGTAGAGGCGGGCCAGGCCACGGTTGCTGGTCAGGTGGTTGTTGGCCAGGTCGGAGGCCTCGTCGCTGCTCGGGGCGGCCTCCGGCGGGCTCCAGCAGCGGTAGGTGTCGTCGCTTCCGAGCTGCAGCGCAAAGTGACCCTGCTCCAGGGCCTGCAGCCAGGCCTGCCACTGCTCCCACAGGAGCTGCCAGTTCGCTTCCGCCAGTGCCTGCACCGGTTGGTCGGCCCAGGCACTGGGCACCAACTGGCGAACCAGGGCCGGGCTGGTGCCCTGGTAGGCCTCAAGCAGAGCCCGTTTCAGGCTGACGGGAACGAGCGTCAGCCGCCGCCGCCAGCTTTCCTGGCTCTCCAGTCGCCGGGGCGGCTCGCCTGCCATCGACGGCGGTGGGCCATAGGCGTCGCCGGTGCCGATCGGCCGCCGCCGCGATTGGTCGGAGCGCACCTGTCGCCCCAGGGCGATCACCCGCCGCTGCTCGTCCAGCAGGAACAGATTGCTGTGGCGGCCCATCAGTTCCAGCACCAGGCTGCGCTGGATCGCCTCGCCCGGCCTGGGGGCGAAGCCCAGTTCCACCACCCGCTCCCAGCCCAGTTGCTCCAGGCTCACCAGGGCGAGGCCCCGCAACCCGTGCTGAATCTGCTGGGCCAGGGTGCTGCCCTCTCCCTGGCGCGCCGGCGGCGAGATCGCCAGCAGTCGCGGGGCCTCGGCCAGCCAGCTCAGATCGAGCCAGAAGCTGCCCGCCAGGCTGCGCAGGGCGATTTGCAGCCCGTGGGCTTCTCCCTGCTGCGCTTTCTCGAAACGGCTTGGCAGCAAGACAGCCTGCAGCTCTGCCACCACCGCCTTGAGGGTGGTCAGATCCATTGCCTGGATGGCTGGCTGGGAAACGATCACCGCACTGCCTCTGCCCGCCCTTACTCTGCTGCCCAGCCCACCGCCTGGAGGACCGTGACCGACAGCGCCGCTCGACTCACCGTGATCACCGGCCCCAGCGGGGTGGGCAAGGGCACGCTGGTGGCCCAATTGCTGCAGCGCCATCCGCTGATCTGGCTGTCGGTGTCAGCCACCACCCGCAGTCCCAGGCCGGGTGAGCAGGAGGGCAGCAGTTATTTCTTCCTCGATCGCCCCGGCTTTGAGCGCCAGGTGGCTGAGGGGGGCTTGCTGGAGTGGGCTGAGTTCGCCGGCAATCTCTATGGCACGCCGCGCCAGCCGGTGGAGCGCCAGTTGGCCGCGGGCCGGCCGGTGCTGCTGGAGATCGAACTGGAGGGGGCCCGCCAGGTGCGTCAGAGCTTTCCGGCGGCGTTCCAGGTGTTTCTGGAGCCCCCCAGTTTTGAGGAGCTGGAGCGGCGCATCCGTGGCCGCGGCACCGACAGTGAAGAGGCGATTGGCCGCCGGCTGGAACGGGCCCGGATCGAGCTGGCCGCAGCCAGCGAGTTTGATGCCCGCCTGGTGAACGGGGACCTGCAGCAGGCCCTGGCCCAGCTGGAGCAGCTGATCGGGCTTGCCGCTTAGGGGAGCGGGCTCATCAGGTACCGAAGCGACGCTTGCCGCGCCCCAAGCTGGGTTCTTTACCCCCCAGCAGGTCGAGCACGTCCGCCGGCCCCAAGAACCAGACAGGCAGCTCTGGAGCCGGAATCCACGGCTTGCAGCGATCCTGTTGTGTAGAGGTTTGGCTGGCTCCGCTGCTCAGGGAGAGCAGCCAAAAAAAAGCGGCCCCGGAAGGGACCGCTGCCTGCACCTGTGTTGCCTGCAACCCGTGCTGCCTGCAATCTGTGCTGCCGGCAACCCGTGCTGGCTATTCAGAGCGGGTGGAAGAGCAGGTCGGGGAAGAAACGGTTGAACTCGATCATGATTCCGGCGGTGATCGTGAACCAGATGGCGGCGAAGACCGGCGCGGTGGT
>CAIZOZ010000043.1 GCA_903934745.1 uncultured cyanobacterium | reverse complement strand
TGATCATCAGGATGCCGCTGAGCATCCAGAACCAGGTGGCTGCGGAGCGAAGCATGGTGGCAGTGGATACACGCTGAGAGAACCTTAAGCGGCCTACCTGAACCTTGCGCGGCATGCCAGGCCATGGAGCAGCCAGGGCTGCGCCGGAGCGAGATGGCTGTCAGGGGACGGCAACGGCCTCTGCCACTTGAGTCAGCAGGCTGCTGTTGAGGCTTTCGCTAGCCACTGGCTCCACCAGGGAGACGCCGCGCATGCGGGCGGGCTTGGGCAGCTCGAGCAGTTCCAGCAGGGTGGGGGCGATGTCGGCCAGCCCGCCGCCTTCGCGCAACATCACATTGGTGCCGTGGCCAGGCAACTTGCGCTTCTCCCCCTCCACCAGGATCACCGGCACCGGGTTGGTGGTATGGGCCGTCCAGGGGCGGCCATCAGGCCCCTGCATCAGCTCGGCGTTGCCGTGATCGGCCGTGATCAGCAGGGTGCCGCCCATGCGATTGGTGGCCTCCATCAGCTGGCCTACACAGCGATCCACGGTGCTGATCGCTTGGGTGGTGGGGCCCATCTGGCCCGTATGTCCCACCATGTCGGGGTTGGCGTAGTTGATCACCACCAGGGAATAGATGCCCTTGTTGATGGCGGCGATACAGCTTTCGGTGAGCTGAGCTGCTGACATCTCCGGAGCCTGGTCATAGGTGGCCACCCGGGGAGATGGCACTAGATGGCGATCTTCGCCCGGGAAAGCCTGCTCGATGCCACCATTCATGAAATAGGTGACATGAGGATACTTTTCGGTTTCGGCCGTGCGGAATTGACGCAGTCCGTGCTGCGATATCACCTGGCCCAGCAGGCCATCGAGAGATTCGGGTGGAAAGGCCACCTTCACCGGTAGTCCCTGCTCGTACTGGGTGAAGGTCACCACGTGTAGGGGTTCGATCTGTGTTCGCTCGAAATTGTCGAATTCTGGGCGCACCAGGGCTCGAACCAATTGCCGCACCCGATCGGGGCGGAAGTTGAAGCAAATCAGTCCATCTCCCGCCTGCAGGTGTCCTGGGGTCAGTCGCACCGGTTCAAGGAACTCGTCCGTGATGCCCTCGGCGTAGGAAGCGAGCAGGCTCTCCACCGGGCTGCCATCGCTGCTCACCGATTCCTCGGTGAGCAGGCGGTAGGCCTTTTCGGTGCGCTCCCAGCGGTTGTCCCGGTCCATGGCCCAGTAGCGGCCGCAGAGCGTGGCGATCCGGCCGACGCCGGCCTCGGCCATGGCCTGTTCGATGCGCTCCAGGAACACCTGGGCACTGTTGGGGGCGGTGTCGCGGCCGTCGGTGATCACGTGGATCGCCACATTGCTCAGCCCGCGCCCCGCTGCCCAGCGCAATAAGCCGGCAAGGTGGTCCACATGGCTGTGAACCCCGCCATCGGAGCAGAGGCCGATCAGGTGCAGGGTGCCGCCAGCGTCCAGAAGGGTGTCGGCAAGCCCATTGAGGGCGCCATTCTCGGCCAGGCTGCCATCACGCACCGCCTGGCTGATGCGCACCAGCTCCTGGCGAATGATGCGACCCGAACCAATCGTGAGGTGGCCCACCTCCGAGTTGCCCATCTGGTTGTCGGGCAGGCCAACGGCAGCGCCACTGGCCTCGATCAGGGTGTGGGGATAGGCATGCCAGAGGGCATCCATCACCGGTGTGTTGGCCGAGCGAATGGCGTTGTGATCGGCGTCGTGGCGATAGCCCCAGCCATCGAGGATGGCAAGCACGACTGGCGCGACCGGGCCTGAACCATCAATCAGGGAAGGGCCACTGCTGGTACCGAAATCCCCTTTCGCCTTGGCGCTGCCGGGGCCCGTGGGGAAATACTGGGAGGAGGAAATGGCAGTCACCCGATTGGTCGGATGTCGTGGGAACGACGTCTTTACAACTCAACTTCCACCGCTTTCTGTCTGGGTCTTCCCAGCAGTGGGTTGGCGTCAGGCTTTGGCGACACTGTTTCAGCGGAACTCGATTCGTTGATCGGTGCATGCCTAATCCGCTCTGTGGCCAGGCGATGGACCGCGGTGGCGGGCCCTAGGCCGGCTGAGGGCAGTCCGTGAGCCGATCCCAGGGATGGTGCTTCCCTGCTGCTCCTGCAACCACAAGCTGGGGTTGGCCCGCGGGCGATCACGGTTCAGGGCGCTCCGGCTGACTGGATGTCGCTGCCCGGACCTGGCTGTGCAGCCGTGGTGAGGCTGTAACGCCATGGACTGGCTGTCTCGGTGGAGGTGAATCGTCCGAGTAGGCAAGGTTGTTGAACATCGGCTGATCTTGCCTGGTTTTAGCCCAGCCTTTCGGCGGAACTGGTGGTGGCGAAGCCGGTTTGGCGTCGTGGGGTTAGCGAAGCAAGCTTTGCTGAACGGGCGTGGGCGCCAGCTCGGCTGGTGCCAGCGCTTCGATGGCAGAACTGGGGTGCAACATCTTGGGCGCAATCGCTTGGGCGCAAGATCGGGCGCATCCCCAAGCTTCTGCGCAGCCCGCTCCGTTCCAGCAGCGTGGCTGAAATCTTCGCAGCGATCAGAGCCGCCATCATCCGGGCCGAGGCGATACCGATGACCACAAGCCTGGTGGCGGCTCCGGCGGCGGTGTGAGCCTCTGGAAGCCTCTCTAGGTTTGGTGGCATCAGGATCACGCCAGTCCAGCCCGCCCCGCCCCATGGCCAGTTCCCGCGACGCTTCGCCCACCGCCGCTCTCGGTGCGAGCTCGGGTTCCAGCAGGCCTGGCTCAGGCGGGTCTGGGCCGAACGGCTCTGGCTCAGGTGATGGAGAGCGCCTGGCGGCGGCGCGGTTAGAGCTGCTCAGTGCCGAGGATCTGGGCCGCACCCTTGATCGTTTGGCCTCCCAGGTGCTGGAGCGGGTGGTGGACAGCCAGCAGCTGGTGCTACTCGGCATCCCCACCCGGGGCGTCGCCCTGGCCCGGGTGTTGGCGGACCGGCTGGAGGCGATCTGCGGCCATCCGATCGCCCATGGCAGCCTCGATCCCACCTTCCACCGCGATGATCTCGAACGGATTGGTACCCGGCTGGTGGAGGCCACCCAGTTGCCGGGAAGTCTTGATGGGCGTCAGGTGGTGCTGGTGGATGACGTGATCTTCACCGGCCGTACGGTGCGGGCGGCCCTGGAAGCCCTGCAGGCCTGGGGGCGACCGCGCCGGGTGCTGCTGCTGGTGATGGTCGATCGCGGCCATCGCGAGTTGCCGATCCAGCCCGATTTCTGTGGCCGGTTGGTCCCCACCGCCCGTCAGGAGACGATCGAGCTCTGCCTGCAGGCCATTGATGGCGAGGAGGGGATCTACCTGCGCCGGCCCTGAGCCGCCTCAGGCCGCGGTGAGTTCCTCGGGCCGGAAGTGGGCACGGTATTTGCCGAAGGCCACCACCACCGGCAGGGTCGGGCTGATCGGTCGGCCCTTCCAGTCGTTGAGCAGCTGGTGCACCAGCCCCTGCTGACCCTCGAGATCGAAGGCCTCACCGCGATGCTCCGGGTGGTTGTAGACCACCACGCTCTGGCATACCTTCACCTGATCGCCTGGCTGCATGGGCACCGGGTCTGTCTTTGGCGGCAATCCTGTCATGGGCCCGGGCCCTAGGGCTGGCAGGTCGTTTCCGGCCCCGCCTCCACCACCCGACCGCCCAGCTGCTTGCAGCCGGTCTCGAAGGCCTTCCATTCGTCCATGCCGGCGGCGATGTGTTGCTGCACGACCCGGTTGAGCTTCTGGGGATCGACACCATGGGGCAGGTCGCCATGGCTCTCGTGCTCCCGCTCCACCCCTTTCAGGGAGCTCATGCCCTGGTCGAGGCGCTGCCGCACGGCGCTGCTGCGGCGTTGCCACCAGGGGTGGTCGATGCGATTGAGGGCATCGAGGGCCTCCCACCAGCGCGCCTGGGCGGTGAGCTGTTCCGCTCGTTGCAGTTGTACCCGGTTGCGGTTCCAGTTCTCGGTGAGTTCATCGCCCAGGCTGTTGCCATCGCCCCGGGGCGCCTCGCCGATCGGCTTCAGAGCCGCCAGGGCGCCGTTGAGATCGCCGGCTGTGAAGCGTGCCATCGCCTGTTGGCGCAGGGACTCCTGCCAGAGCTTCAAGCGGCGGCGATCGCCGTCAACGCCGGCGGTGGAGTGCACCAGTTGGCGCTGCAGAGCCAGGGCCTGGTCCCATTGCTGGGCTCGCCAGAGCTGCTCAGCCCGCAGGCGCTGACAGCGGGCCTGCTCCTGGGGTGATCCTCGCGGCAGCCAGCTCAGGGCCGCCAGCTGTTCGCCGTAGCGCAGGCAGTCATCCAGCTGGCCCGTCGCCGCCGCCCGTTCGATCCGGCTCGGCAACTGCCGTTCCCACCAGTAGACGAGACCGACAGCGACGGCGACCGAACCGAGGGTGATGGCCAGCCAGAAACGGGGGAGCCTGTGCTGGCGGAGGGCCAAGGGGGGGAGCCGGGGAGCGCGCTGTACCCGTTGTATGCAGTCAAGGTCCTCAGCGCCCTTGCCGGCGGACGCTCAGCGCACCGGTCCCAGGGGTTGGGGGCCCAGCCGCTGCCCGTTCAGCAGATCCTCGCCTTCCATCATCAGGATTCCCTCGTCATTGATGGCGAAGCGCAGCCGCAGCCGATCCACGCCACGACTGCCTGGGGCGGCCAGGGGCAGGGCCGGTGGCGTCAGCGGCCAGGGCTCCACCCGGGCGGCGCCGGTGGGGCGGCGCCGCAGCAGCGGCAGGCCCGCCTCGAAGATCACTTCACCCCGCTCCTCCGGCAGCGGTTCCCCCAGCAGCAGCTCCAGGTCCGGTTGGTCGTCGCGGCTGCAGGCCAGCACCAGCTCCAGGGGCGCCTCGGTGGGCCAGCTCTGGCCCGCCACGAACAGGGGATGCCAGTGATGGCTGCCACTGCGCCGATCCCAGCAGCGCAGGGAAACCCCCCGGGCCAGCACATCCCTGACGCGCACACCCGGGGTCAGGGCCAGGGCCCCCAGGGCAACGGCCTCCACCGGGCGTTCACCGCGCAGCGGCACGCCGGCGCAGCGCTCCTGGAGCCAGTGGCGGATCAAGGGCATGCGGCTGCTGCCCCCCACCGGCAGCACGGCGTCGATGGCGTCCAGGGCCAGCCCCTCGCGGCGGGCGCCGGCCAACACGCTGTCCAGCAGGGCATCGAGCTGCTCCAGCAGGCCATGGCTGCGCAGCAGGGCTTCCAGTTGGCGCCGGTTGAGCCGCAGCTCCCGGGTGCCGTGCTCGGCGTCTGACCAGAGCTGGAGGGCTTCGTCGCGCTCGTCGGCGCTGGCGCTCAGGTCCCATTTCAACCGTTCGGCCGCCTGCAACAAAGCGCCGCTGGCGGGCTGGTCCGGCACCAGGTGGGCGGCGATCCAGCGATCGATGTCGCGGCCGCCGAGGGCCAGGCCGGCCTTGGCGATCACCCGGGCGGTTCGCAGGGCCTGGCCGCTGCGTTCGAGGTTGCGGCCGGCGAAGCGCAGCAGCTGGGCGATCGGGGCGGCCCGACCCTCGCCCCCTTCCAGGGCCACCAGCGAGAGGTCGATGGTGCCGCCGCCCAGGTCCACCACCAGCACGCGACTGCCCGCCGGCAGGCCGGCGCCGATGGCGGCGGCGGTGGGTTCATCCACCAGGGCCACGTCCGCCACCGGCAGATCGCGGCTCACCTGCTGCAGCCAGGCCCGGTAACCCCGGTAGGTCTCGATCGGGGCGGTGAGCACCAGGCGCTCGGGCTGCAGGGCTGCGGGCAGCGCTTGCCAGAGGCACTGCAGCAGCAGGGATCCTGCCGCCTCCGGTCCCAGCCAGCCAGCGCCACCGCCTTGGGGCAGTGCCGCCGTGTCTGCCCTCGGAGTCGCCCTCGAGCCGTCAGCCGGGCTGGCGCCGATCAGCCGCTTGAAATCGCGACAGAGCGCTGGCTCCTGCCGATCGGCCAGGCCGGCCTCGAGCACCTGGCGGCCGATCAGCGGCCGTCGATCCCCCGGGGCACTGAGCCACAGCAGGCTGGGCACGACGCAGGGCTCAGCGACGCTGTAGGGGGGCAGGTCCAGCAAGCGGGCCGGTTCGCTGCCGCACTGCCAGGCCAGCACGGTGGTGCTGCTGCCCAGGTCGATGGCGAGGGTGCCGGGCATGGAGCTCTGGCGATCCGCTCCTTTCTAGGAAGGCCCCTGGCCTAAGGTGCTGGTTCGAGGTCTGTGGAATCTTCAGAGCAGCATGCAGAGCAGCGCCGATCTCAGTCCCAAGGAACTCGCCCAGCGCGCCGAGAGCCTGATTCGTCATTCCAGCAATCGCTATCTCACTACGGTGCGGATTGCTTATCGGGCCAAGCAGCGTCGCTTCGATGACTTTGATGGTTTGCTCGAAGACGGCATGATCAAGCCGGTGCAACGGGCGATCGTTGAGCTCAGCGACGAGCAGGATCAGCCCGATCTGCTGCCCGGCTGATCGGTTCAGGGCGGTGGAGGTCTGTGAGGGAGAGGGGTGGCGCCTGGTGGTGGACCAGGCCCGTCACCCCTACATCGCCCTGATCGGTGGATCTGATTGGGCTGTGGAGTTCACGCGCGAGGAGCTGGAAATTCTCTGGCGGGCCATCCGCCGCCTGCGGCTTCAGCACGCGGCCCTGACCGATCAGCTGATGGCCGAGGAGAGCCTGGAGCTGGATCTGGAGCTGCCGCTGCCCGCTGCCGAGTCCGGATCCAGTCTTTGGATCGCTCTCGAGGGGGATCGCCGCCTCTGGTCACTGCGCTTCGTCCTCACTCCCGGCGCCGAGGCGCGGGCTGTGGAGGGGGCCTGGAGCGCCGCCGCCAGTGGGCCTTTCGCCGCCGCTCTCGAGGCGATCGAGGCGCGCCTGGGGCTGGCGGAGTGAGGTCGAGGTTGGGGTTCAGGGCTCAGGCCGGCCAGCCGCACCAACACGGCAACAGCGCGAGCTGCCGCGGCCCGGTTCGGCTCCGAGCCAGCCCACCATCATCCCGATCAGGCTGGGATCGGCTGAGGCCCTGCAGTCCGTGCCTATCTGGCCGCAGTCCCACGGGTTGGCTCTCGACGGATCTGCCATGGCGGAATCTTCGGTTCCTTCAAGTCGGCAGATCTGCTCTCCGGTTGCGGCCGATCCGGCCCGTTTCCCGGCCCTTGGCTACCTGGTCACCCGAGGCCCCGGATTGATCCCACCGGCACCGGGAACCCCTGCCGGCACCTTCCGCCGGGCGCCATGAGGGATCCTCATGCTGGTTCTCCCAGCAGCTCCAGGAGGCGCCTGGCGCTCGCCTCGCTCACCGGCAGGATCGACAGCCGGTTGCCGCGGCGTACCACGCTGAGCTCCTCGACGCTGAACTTCTCGCGCAGTTGATCGAGGCTGAGCAGGGTGGCGAAGCTGCGGCCGTAGCGCAGCCGCGCGCAATCCCAGCGCGGCGATTCGGGCTTGGACGCCGGGTCGAAGTACTTGTTCTCGGGATCGAATTGGCTCGGATCGACGATGCCGGTTTCGATCACCTCCATCAGGCCGACGATGCCTGGTGGCTTGGTGTTGGAGTGATAGAAGAACACCTGATCTCCGATGGCCATGGTGCGCATGAAGTTGCGTGCCTGGTAGTTACGGATGCCATCCCACAGGGTGGTGCCTTCTGCCTTCAGATGCTGGAGGCCATACACCTCCGGCTCGCTTTTCATCAACCACCAGGCCATGGTTTTCGTGCTCCCGATCAGCCTGAGGCGAGTGTAGGCAGGCTGTTCATGCCCCTGGCTCCGGCAGGGCGTTCACGAGCTGGCGGAAGTGGTCGCCACGGGCCTCGAAATCGCGGTATTGATCGAAGCTGGCGCAGGCAGGTGAGAGCAGCACGCTGCGGCAGCCATGGGCGGCGGCCAGCTCGGCGGCGATCGGCACCGCCTCGGCCAGCCCTTCCACCTCCACCACGCTGCCCCCGTACTCGTTGCCGACCAGCAGGGCGGCGAATTGCTGGCGGGCGGCGCCGTAGAGCACCACCGCTGCCGCCTGGCGCTGCAACTGGTTCAACCAGCCCTTGGACTCCCCCTGCTTGGCTTCACCGCCGGCCAGCACCACCAAAGGTCCATCCAGGGCCTTGAGCGCCACCTCGGCGGCGTCGTAGTTGGTGGCTTTGCTGTCGTTGAACCAGCTGATGCCGGCCCGTTCGCGCAGGCGCTCCAGCCGGTGCGGCACCCCCGGGAAGCGACGGCAGGCGGCGGCGATCGCGGCCGGCTCCAGGCCCACCTCCAGGGCGACGGCGGTGGCCAGCAGCAGGTTCTGGCGATTGTGCTCGCCAGGCATCGCCAGGCAGTCGGCCGGGAACAGGGTCCCCTGACGCCCGCACACCAGGCCGTTCTCGATCCACAACAGCGGATCGATCGAGGCTGGCAGGCTGTCGCGATCGCCGGCGGTGATCCACTCGGCCTGATCCCAGCTGGCGGCATGGGCTCGCAGGTCGGGGTCGTCGGCGTTGAGCAGGCGCAGGGCGGAGCTCTCCAGCAGCTGGCGCTTGATCGCCCGGTAGGCCTCCAAGCTGCCGTGGCGCTCGAGATGGTCCGGGGTGAGGGTGGTCCAGAGGCCGATGGCCGGTGCCAGCTCCGGGGTGGCCTCGATCTGATAACTGCTCAGTTCCACCACCAGCCAGTCGGGGCGCCGCTGGCCGGGCTGCAGCCGCTCCAGGGCCAGTTCCGCCGCCGAGAAGCCGACATTGCCGCACAGGGGCGCATCCAGACCGGCCTGGCTGAGCAGGTGCTGCACCAGATAGGTGACGGTGGTCTTGCCGTTGGTGCCGGTGATGCCGATCCAGGGCACATCGCGGGTGGCCTGCCAGGCGATCACCATTTCCCCTCGCACCGGGATGCCTTGGGCCCGCAGCTGTTGGAGCACCGGGTGATCCCAGCGGATGCCGGGGCTCACCACCACCGCCGCCGGAGGTTGCGGCAGGGCGGCAAAGCTGCTCAGGGCCAGGGGGGTGCCCAGCTGGACGGCGATGCCCTCAGCCTGGAGCTCGGCGGCCCGGGCGGCCAGCTCGGGGGTGTCGCGGCTTTCCAGCAGCAGCACCGGCGTCCGTTGATGGCGCAGCAGCCGGGCGGCGCCGATGCCGGAACGGCCCAGCCCGAGGATCACGGTGGGACGGACCGGCTGCTGGGTCGATGCGACCTGGTCAGCGGAGCTGGGCGAAGCGGCCTGCAGGGGCGTCGGATCGCTCAAGGGCTGACGGCTGCTGAAAAAAGTGGGCGATACTGGAATCGAACCAGTGACTCCTACCGTGTCAAGGTAGTGCTCTACCTCTGAGCTAATCGCCCTGGGGGCTGGTCCCTCAGGGAAAAGCACGATCATTCCAGCTGACCGAAGCCGCTGGTTTGAATCTCTGCTTTCAAGGTCACAACTTAGCAGTCGGCTTCCAGGTGCCCGTTCCCTCAAGCTCGTCTCGCTGTGCACGCCGGGTTGGCGTCCACTGCCGAAGCGGAGCTTGCCGGGACAGCTGCTGGCGATCTGAGCCGGGACGCCGCTCACGGCCTTGTTGCTGCCCGCTGTCGTTCAGCGCTTGCGCAAGGTGACCCGCCAGCGGCCACGCTGGGTAGGTTCGGCAGCTTCGATCAGCAATTCGCCCCGGCCTTCCAGCTGCACCCGCTGGCCCGGGGCCAGTTCCCGGCTGGGGCTGGTCACTGGTTGCCAGTCGATGCGCACCTCGCCGCGGCGGATGCGTTCCACCAGGCGACTGCGCGAGAGGCCGAAGCCGGCCGAGCCCACCGCATCGAGGCGCAGCGAGGCCTCCACCGTGGTCAGCTTGCGCTCGATCCTCAGGGGTGGCAGCTGTAGATCGGCAATCGGCCGTGCCTCGAAGCGCACCTCCACACTGCGCACCCGGCCGAGCTGGCCATCGAGCCGCTCGGCCAGCTCGGCCGAGACGATCGCCTGGGCGCCCCGATCGCCGCGGATCCAGAGGTCGCCCAGCGCGCCCGGCTCGGCGCCCGCGGCCTGCAATCCGGCGCGCAGATCGTCGGGCTCGGCTGGATCAAACAAAAAGTTGCCGCTGATCTCGAGGCCGGATAAGCCCGCATCCAGGCTTTCCACGGGCAGGGCCAGCTCGGAGCGCTGCAACAGCAGCCGGCGGCGCTCCGCCCCCGCATAGCCGCCGCTGCTGGCCAGGCTCAGGTCGCTGAGGGCGGCGAACCGTTGCTCGGCCTCCTCCCGTAGCGCCGCCGCCAGCAGGGGCGTCCAGGTGGGTTCCCAGGTGCGCAGGGCCGTTTCGGCCGCCGCCAGGATCGGCAGCAGCTCCTGGCGGCGGCTGGATCCCTGCAGCAGTGACTCTCCGAGCTGCACCGGTTCAGTCCTCCCCGAGGCGAATCACCGCTTTGGGGCGGGCCTGTTGCACCAGGCTCCAGGGCACCTCCTGGCCGCTGGCCTGCTCGAGCAGCAGCAGCCAGTTGCCCTCCTCCAGCCGGTTGCGCAGGATCCGCAGCCGGTCCTCTTCCTCGGACACCACGCTGGCCGCCGCCGCAAAGCTGCCCATCAACCCCGACCCCATGCCGAGCAGCCCGCCGATCACCGGTTCGCCCCAGGGGCCGAACAGATCGAAGGTGTGCAGATCGGTGATCTGGGTGAAGGTGAGCCCCGCCAGGAAGCCGAAGGGCATCAGCCAGCGGGCCATGGTGCGCTGGCGCTGGCGCCGGGCCGTGGCTGGATTGAGTCGATCCACCGAGAGCATGGCCGTTTCACCGCTGCCGATCGCCACCAGCTGGGTCGGCGCCGGTTGCTGGGCCGCGAGCTGCTGGCGCAGTTGTTCCAGGCGTTTGTGGTCATCCAGCACCACCACCACACACAGCGTCACTTTCTGCCTCCGGATTGGCCTAGACGTCGCTCTCTACACTGCACCTCCGGCCTGCCCTTCGGGGCGCTGCTGCTCACTGCGCCGTTGCGGCGCTACCTCACACGCCGGGTCATGACAAAGGTTCTGGTTTCCGATCCCATTGATCAAACGGGGATCGACATCCTCGCCCAGGTGGCCCAGGTGGATGTGCGCACCGGGCTGCCGCCCGAGGAGCTCAAGGCGATCATCGGCGACTACGACGGCCTGATGATCCGCTCCGGCACCCAGGTGACGGCCGACGTGATCGAGGCTGCCACCAAGTTGCGCATCATCGGCCGGGCCGGGGTCGGGGTCGACAACGTTGATGTGCCTGCCGCCACCCGGCGCGGCGTGATCGTGGTGAATTCGCCCGAGGGCAACACGATCGCGGCGGCTGAGCAAGCCCTGGCGCTGATGCTGGCGCTGTCGCGCCACGTGCCCCATGCCCACGCCAGCACCATGGCCGGCGGCTGGGACCGCAAGACCTATGTGGGCAACGAGCTCTACAAAAAGGTGCTCGGCGTGGTGGGGCTCGGCAAGATCGGCTCCCATGTGGCCCGCGTCGCCCGGGCGATGGGCATGGATGTGGCGGCCTACGACCCGTTCGTGTCGCCGGAGCGGGCCCAGCAGATGCAGGTGCGGTTGCTGCCTATGCCCCAGCTGTTCGCCGAAGCCGACTACATCACCCTGCACCTGCCGCGCACGCCGGACACCGAAAACCTGGTGAACGCCGAGCTGCTGCGCACGATGAAGCCGACGGCCCGCCTGGTGAACTGCGCCCGCGGCGGCATCGTCGACGAGGCGGCCCTGGCGGAGGCGGTGGAGAACGGCGTGATCGCCGGCGCTGCTCTCGATGTGTTTGCCAAGGAGCCCCTGGCGGCCGATTCGCCGCTGCGGGCCGTCACCGAGCGGCTGATCCTCACCCCCCACCTGGGCGCCTCCACCGAAGAGGCCCAGGAGAATGTGGCGATCGATGTGGCCGAGCAGATCCGCGACGTACTGCTGGGCTTGCCCGCCCGTAGCGCCGTCAACATCCCCGGCCTCAACGCCGAGCTGATGGAGCAGCTCAAGCCCCATCTGCAGCTGGCCGAAACCCTGGGTCAGCTGCTCAGCCAGCTGGCGGGCGGTCAGATCAGCGAACTGGAGGTGCGCCTCCAGGGTGAGTTCGCCACCCTCCCGGCCCAGCCCTTGGTGGTGGCCTCGCTCAAGGGCATCCTCTCCACGGCTCTCGGCGACAGCATCAACTACGTGAATGCCGGCCTGGAGGCCAAGGAGCGCGGTATCCATGTGCTCGAGGTGAAGGATGAGTCCAGCCGCGACTTTGCCGGCGGCTCGCTGCAGCTCAGCTGCCGCGGCAGCAAGGGCAGCCACAGCGTCACCGGCGCCGTGTTCGCCGACGGCGAACTGCGGGTCACCACCATCGATGAGTTCCCAGTGAACGTGGCCCCCAGCCGCCACATGCTGTTCACCCGTCACCGGGACATGCCCGGCATCATCGGCCAGCTGGGTTCGGTGCTTGGTGAGCACAACGTCAACATCGCCTCGATGCAGGTGGGACGTCGCATCGTGCGTGGTGATGCCGTGATGGTGCTGAGCCTCGACGATCCGATTCCCCCCAGCCTCCTGGCCACGATCCATCAGATCAACGGCATCCAGGAAGCCCATCCGGTCACCCTCTGATGGGGGTCTCACCTGGCCCTGGGGCCGTTCCCGCGCCCGCAGCGATGCCGGCAGCCAGCCCCGCCGGTTCGGCCGGGGCTCCGGGCTGGTGGCGGCTGGAGATGGCTTGCCCGCCGGAGCTGGAGGAATCACTGCTCTGGAAACTGCAGAGCCTCGGCATCTCCCGGGTGGCCCTGCGCCATCACCCCGAGACACCCCGGCAACGGCAGCTGCTCGCCTGGCTGCCGGACATCGACTGGCCCGATCTCCAGCGGCTGGCCCTGGCGACGGCCCTGGCCCCCCTCGGTGAACCGTTTGCTCTGGCCTTGCCACCGCTGCTCTGGCAGCAGCAGAGCGACGAGGACTGGAGCCTGAGCTGGAAACAGCACTGGCAAGCCGATCCGGTGGGTGAGCGTTTGCTGATCCTGCCCGCCTGGCTGGAGCTCCCGGCGGAATACGCCGAGCGGCTGGTGATCCGCATCGATCCGGGCAGTGCCTTCGGCACCGGCAGCCATCCCACCACCCGCCTCTGTCTGGAGGCCCTCGAGCACCTGGCCGCCACCGGATCGGGGCTGGCGGGGCTGCGGGTGGCCGATCTGGGCAGCGGCAGCGGTGTCCTGGGCCTGGCCGCAATGCGGCTGGGGGCGGCCTCGGTGGCCGCCACCGACATCGATTCGCTGGCGGTGCTGGCCAGTGGCGACAACGCCCGCCTCAACGGGCTGTCGCTGACGATGGCCCAGGGCTCGGTGGAGGCGCTGGCCGAGTTGCTGGCCGAGCGACCTGCTGATCTGCTGCTCTGCAACATCCTGGCGCCGGTGATCGAGGCGCTGGCGCCGGCTTTCGAGACGGTGCTGGCGGCGGCTGGTGTGGGGCTGCTGAGCGGCCTGCTGGTGGATCAGGCGCCGGCCCTGATCCAGGCGCTGGCGGCGGTTGGCTGGCACGCCGAGCTGACGGCTCGACAGGAGCCCTGGGGGCTGATGACGATCCGGCGGAGCGGGGCTGTTGCATAAGACACGCTGATCAGTGCCCTGCGTTTGATTGGCCTTCCCAGGCTGCGGGCCCCAGATCGCCGGGAATGCCCCCTGTCGGATGTAGGAAGGGCGGGTCCTACAGGTCCCTGGCCACCGGGTCCCTGTGAGCCCCAATCTCTTCCATGGCTTCCTATAAGGTCACCCTCGTCAATGAGAGCGAAGGCCTCAACAAGACGATCGAGGTTCCTGATGACCAGTACATCCTCGATGCTGCTGAGGAGCAGGGCATTGATCTGCCCTACTCCTGCCGCGCTGGTGCCTGTTCCACCTGCGCCGGCAAGCTGACCTCCGGCACCGTCGATCAGTCGGATCAGAGCTTCCTCGACGACGACCAGATCGAGGCCGGTTTCGTGCTCACCTGCGTGGCCTACCCCACCTCCGACGTGACCATCAAGACCCACGCCGAAGAAGAGCTCTACTGAGTCCGGTTGCCGCTGCTCGATCCCCAGGGTGGTCTGGCTTCTGCCAGCTCCCTGCAAGCCCTGGGGTGCTGTTGTGGCCTCTGAACCCATCCTTCCATCGATTTTCTCTGCCACCCTGCGGGGTGGCTTTTTGATGTCCGTCCAGGTGCATTCCGTGCTGGTGTCCGGCAGCGAGCAGGTCAGTCCCGGCGGCCAGTACAGCTATCGCGTGCTCGGACCCTGCTGCCGCCTGTTTGATCGGGAGGAGTTGCCCTGGCCCTGCTGCCGCCTGGCCTGGCGCAGCAAGGAGCCCAGCTGGCGCCGGGTCGGTCGCCGCTTTGTGGCCGATCTGGCGGCCCGCCGTTGCCCCTCTTATGCGATTGAGCTGCTCCAGCCCGGAGCCCGGCCGACGCGCACGGTGATCACCCTGTTCCCGCAGCGCCTGGCACCGGCCCTGCAGGAGTGGTGGTACAGCAAGCAGCCGGCCTCGATGGAGCCGTGCAATCTCACGCCACCGACCCCGGTACCCCCCCAGCGGGCGCTCTGAGCTGGGAGGTCGCCTGCAAGTGCCGCGATTGTTGCTTGATTCGGTCAACCGCAGCAGGTGTTCAGCGCCGCGAGCAGCTGCTGCGTTCTGAAGCCGACCACCGATCCTGCCGTGGCCGGCTGCCCAGGGCACCTTTCCCTGCGGCGCTTCCAGCGCGTCGGATCGCGTCGCCGGTGCCGTCCCCCGGGTCTTGCTGGAGCCCTCGGCTGCGGTGCTCTGGTGGTTTGGGGTCCTGTACGGAACCCCTCTGGATCAGGAGCTGCCCCGCCAGGGCGGGTGCCCCTGCCTTGGTGTCTGTGGGCTTGGGCGGCATGGCCCCGGGGATGCGGATGCAAAAAAAAGGCCCCCTGAGAGGGCCGGTGCGGGATTGGAGCGGAGGGCCGGGGATCGCTCCTGATCGCCTCAGCCCTGGGGCTCTGCTACGGCCACCGAATCGAAACGAGCGGAGGATCAGAAGTAGATCTTGCCGCCGCCCCACTGCAGACCTTGCACCTTGGGAGCCACCAGGATGTAGCCGGCGATCAGACGGAGGTCGTCGTCATCGAGGTTGCGCATCTGCACGAACACATCGCTGCTGCGCAGGCTGGGGTGCACGTCGGAGATGCTGTACTCGCCGTCATAGGAGGTGGGATCCTTGAGGTAGTCGACCAGCGAGTCGATCGAATCCCGCGGCGGGGTGGCCAGGGCCAGGGTTTCGGGGTCGAGGCCCACGTTCTGGTTGGTCTTGGTGATCCCGCCGGCGTGACAGGTGCCGCAGCTGGTGTTGAACAGTTTGCGACCGGCTTTGACGTCCTTTTCGCTGAGGGTGACGAGGGTGCCATCGACGGCGGATGGCACGGTGAGCTGCTCGCTGCTCCACTGGGCGGCGTTGGCAGGGCCAGCGAAACAGACCAGCAACGCCAGGGGCAGAATCAGCAGGATCCGGGCTGCGGCTCGAAGGGCGGAGCGAAGGAAAGGGGCCATGGAAGAAGCCGGTGAAATGGCGGTGAGACCGCGACTGAGACCTTGTATCACGGCCGATGGGTCCCCCGCTGGGGAATCACAGGAACTGTTGCAGGCTCAGCCCTGCTCCGGCGGTTCAGCCGCGATCACATCGATGCTGAGGAAATCCTTGGCTACCTGGGTCTCGGGGAAAATCGCCCGCGCTTCGGCCACCAGGTCGTCGGGAGTCATGGCATTGCCGCTGATGTAGCGCGGACTGAGATGGGTGAGCACCAGGCGCTTGACGCCGGCTTCCAGGGCCGTCTGGGCGGCCATCGTGCTGGTGGAGTGCTGCCGCGCGATCGCCAGCTCCGCTTCGGCGTGGCAGAAGGTGGATTCGTGGATCAGCAGATCGGCGCCGCGGGCCAGTTCCACCGCCGCCTCGCTGAACACGGTGTCGGTGCAATACACGATGCTGCAGCCAGGCCGGGGCGGACCGCAGAGGGCCTCACCACGGATCACACGGCCGTCGTCGAGGCAGACCGTGCGGCCGGCCTTGAGTTCGGCGTAGATCGGCCCGGGCGGAATCTGCAGCTGCTTGGCCATGGCCACGTCGAAGCGCCCGGGCCGAGGCTTCTGATCCACCCGGTAGGCGTAGGCCGGTACCCGGTGGTTCAGGGGGGTGCAGCGCACGGTCAGGTCGTCGTCGTCGAGCACGAGGGCGCCGCTGTGGGCCGCTTCCCGCACCCGATGGGTGCGTAGCGGGTAGCCGATGCGGGTGGAGGAGGTGCGCAGCGCCCCATCGAGGAATTCGCGCAGCGGATCGGGGCCGTAGAGATCCACCCCCTTGCTCACCCCCGCCAGTCCCAGGCTGGCCAGCAGGCCGGGCAGGCCGAAGACATGGTCGCCATGCATGTGGGTGACGAAGATGCGCCGCAGCTGGGAGACCCGCAGATCACTGCGCAGAAACTGGTGCTGGGTGCCTTCGCCGCAATCGAACAGCCAGAGCTCGGCCCGTTGTGGCAGCCGTAGGGCGACGGCCGAAACATTGCGAGCGCGGGTTGGAACGCCCGAGCTCGTGCCCAGAAAGGTGACCTGCACGGCCCCGCTGCTTGCTGCGCCGCATGTTGTCACGGCGGCTGGGTGGGGCTGGCCAGTGGCCTGGATGTCCAGGCGTGGTCACAATGGTGAGTCTGGTGCCGCTGTCGCCGCTTCCTGATGTCCTCCCTCGGCCCTCGGCGCCTTGGCCTGTCCTTGGTGCTTCGTTGCCTGACGGCGACTGGTCCCCGCCTGGCCGCGGCTGGTGTTGGCCTGGGCGGAGCCGGTTTTGTCCTGGCCGGGGCCGGCTTGGTTCTGGCCGGGGCCGCAGCGCCACGGCTGCCCCTGGTGCAGGCGGTAACGGCGGGCTCGCCGCGGCCATCCGTGGCTGCCGCCTCGGCGGTGCCCGCGGAGGCGCCGCCGCTGGTCCGGGTGCTGATCCGCCAGCAGGCCAGCCTGGCGCTGGCAGCAGCAGCGGCCCCGCTGCAATTGGCCGATGCCGAGGGGAGCCCGGTGGGCCTGATCGCGGCCGAGCAGCCCTTCGCGTTACGTCAGCAGCAGGGCGCCTTGGTGGTGGTGATGGCCGGCGCCGCTGGCGTTGGCGAGACGCTGCTGCCGCTCCAGGGTGATCTCTGGATCGTGCCTTTACCGGCTCCGGGCCGCTCGGCCCTGGTGATGGTGGAGGGGCAGCTCTATCGCGGCCGGCTGCAGGTCAGAGCCGGGGGCGATGGTCGCTTGCTGGTGATCAACCAGTTGCCGCTGGAGCGCTATCTGCCCAGCGTGGTGGGCAGTGAAATGCCGGCCGCCTGGCCGCAGGCGGCCCTGCGGGCCCAGGCGGTGGCCGCCCGCACCTATGCCATCAGCCAGCTCAAGCCGAAGGCGCTGTTCGATCTCAAGGCCACTGTGGACAGCCAGGTGTACCGGGGCGTGGCCTCGGAAACGGACTCCACGCGCTCGGCGGTGGCCAGCACCCGCTCCCAGGTGTTGATGCAGGGCAATGTGCTGATCAATGCCGTGTTCCACAGCAGCAGCGGTGGCAACACCGAGAACAGTGGCGAGGTCTGGAGCCGGCAGCTGCCGTATCTGGTGAGCGTGCCCGATTTTGATCAGCGTTCTCCGATGCGCCAGTGGCAGCAGCGGATCGAACCCGACCAGCTGCGCCGTGTCTTCCGCGAGACCGCCGGGGTCAGCCGCATCGATGTGCTTGCGGTCAGTCGCACCGGGCGCATCCGGCGGGCTCGGGTGATCGGACCGGCCGGCAGCCTGGAGCTCAGCGGTGCCGAGTTGCGCCAGCGCCTGGGCTTGCGCAGCACCCTGGTGAAAGCCTTCCGGCTCGAGCC
>CAIZOZ010000042.1 GCA_903934745.1 uncultured cyanobacterium | reverse complement strand
GCTGAACCTATGAATGGCCCCTGCTTTCAGGGCATCCCCCACGCGGAAGTGCGCGACCACCGACCAGATCCAGGCCTTACCAGTGGATCAGTTGGCAGCCCTGGCCGTTGGCGCAGCCTTCTCCGCAGGAGTGACCCTGCTCGACTGCTTGGACCCTGCCTGCATGGCCGCCTGGCTGGCCGCCAACACCTGAACCACCGATGCCTGAGGCCTTGCAACCCCGTGACCATCCCTCCGTCCTGGAGTGCTTATGCCCCGCAAGAAATGCAGTCATCCCACCAAACAACTAGGCTTCAATCTGAAGCAAGTTTTTGGAGCCGTCGTGAGCCGCAAGCTGAACGCAACCACTGGCGCGGCCCTGCTTGGTACTGATGCACGGCTGCTGAACCAGGAATTCAGACGCCTACTGGAGCCGGCAGCAGGCCCGCCTGAAGCGGGATCGCGCCAGCTGGGCTTCCGTGAACTGCTCTATTTCGAGCTGATCAGCAGCCTGGGGGAACAGGGCCTGCAGCTCTCGCCGACGCAGAAACAGGAGGTGTACGGGCTACTGGTGCGCAGGCTGGGCAGAAGCAGCGTCAACTGGCGGCGCCGGCCGGGCCAGTTGGTGCGGCAGGGGCCGGTGCCATTAAGTCTGGATCTCTCGGCGGTGGGGCGTGACATCCGCTATCGCTACCGCTTGGTGAAACGACCCCAACAGCTGGTGGAAACGAATCCATCGATCTGCTCGGGCCAGCCGGTGTTCCGCGGCACTCGGATTCCGTTGGCGGTGGTAGTGGAGCAGCTGCGCGCGGGCACGTCTCGCCAGGAGCTCGAGCTCGACTTCCCCCAGCTGAGCTATCAGGCACTCGACTACGCGGAGATCCAGGCTCGCCTGCCCAAGCCACCCGGCCGGCCCCGCAAAAGCCTGAAGCTACTGCGGGCTTGAGGGCACCGGCTCTTGCAGCTGCTGATCGATGAAAACCTGAGCCCCAGGTTGGCGCGCTGGGCGTGTGAGCACGGCCATCCAGCTGAAGCAGCTGTACATGTGGGTCTGGCTGGGGCTCCAGACAGCAGCGTGTTTGCCCAGGCCTTCAGCCGCGATCAGGTGCTGGTCACGGTGAATGTGGGCGACTTCATGACACTTGCGGCCGGCATCGAAGTGCATCCGGGCGTGATTGCCCTACGCGAGGCTGAACTCAGCGCTCAGCAGCAGTGGCTGCGGTTGCAGGTAGCCCTGGCCTATGCGGAGCAAACATGCGGCGGCGACCTGCTCAACCATGTGCTGGAGCTTCAGAGCGATGGCCAGTTTGTGCTCCACACGATTCCCTGCTGAACCTGCCCACCACTTGCTATGCCCCGCCTGAGATGAGCGACGACGTACTGGTCAAAGTCGACAACGTGAGCAAGCGGTTCTGCCGCAGCCTCAAGCGTTCGCTCTGGTATGGCCTGCAGGACCTAGGCAGCGAGATCGGCCGCCGCCGCAGAGCAGCGCTGATGTGCAGCTGCGGCCGGACGAGTTCTGGGCGGTGAAGGATGTGAGCTTCCCTGTCGCCACACACACCACATCTGGTGTGCCCAGCGGCCAAATTCCTAAGCTCGCCGGAAGAGCTTCCCCCTGAGCCGCCAGGCACCCCAGCCCGAACGAGCCACAAGGCCGCCGAACGCCAACGAGGCT
>CAIZOZ010000041.1 GCA_903934745.1 uncultured cyanobacterium | reverse complement strand
AGGGGACAACGGAACTGGAGATTCCTGTCTCGGCCATTGGCAAATCAGCCAAACCAAGCGACCATCTTAATTAGATTTATGCAACAATTGCCATGCTAAAAATATGCACAAGATGGGGAAGTAAGTAGAAGCTCAGGACCTTGAGCCCCCGGAAGCATCATTATTTTCGACCCCATTCTACCTTGTAAAACTTCTGACCATGTACATGGTCATGCAGCCTAGGACATGCTTCACACATGCTGCGATTGATGATTTAACACAGCTCAGTTTCTAAGCTGCTGCTCAAAGTGGATGATTTTTCGTGCTCTGTCCAGCCTTGAGATCGAAAAGTTTATCGACAAGGCATGCAGCGTGACCTACCCGAAAACGCCTGCAAATTTATGATCAAGAACCTAAATTTGGGGCCGACTACCTACACCGGTCAGCTACCCTCCACCGACATTGTGACCGGCCCGTCGGGCGTTACCAATGACGGCGTAAGGCTGGCCTGGCACACGCCGCCGGGCTGGACTGGTAACAGTTCACAACCGGTGAACTGCACGATCAGTGACCATTCCAGTAAATGCTCAAATCACGTACTCGCTATGAACGACGATCGACGGACCGATCCCGCCACAATAGAACTGCGGCGTCCTGACAGTACCAGTCTCATCCCAGTCGTAAAAATAGTTTTAGCCACATCGACCTCGGCCTCGTCAGCAGAACCCACGCTACAGACCTCGCTTAAGAGTTTGCTGAAAAACCCGGCCCCCTCTGCCAGAATTGGGCAGCTGCCCATTCGTTGATGCGAGGCCAACAGGAGCGCAGTAGCTCTTTGTTCTCCTACGTCTCGATCGAGGAGCGGATCCCGACCAGCCATCCGCTCCGGCGGATTCGCAGGTTGGCGGATCAGGCTCTTGATCGGCTCAATCCCACCTTCTGCAGGCTGTATGCCTTGGAAGGGCGTCCATCGGTTCCACCTGAGCAGCTGCTGCTGGCCTCATTGCTGCAGGCGTTCTATGGGATCCGTTCCGAGCGACTGTTGCTGGAGCAGCTCCACTACAACCTGTTGTTCCGCTGGTTTGTGGGCTTGAGCCCCGACGATCCGATCTGGCACCCGACCACATTCACCAAAAACCGTGATCGGCTCCTCAATGACGACGTCATGGGGCTGTTCCTGGAGAAGCTGATGGGAGCGCCTGAGGTCAAGCCCCTGCTCAGTGACGAGCACTTCTCGGTGGACGGCACGTTGCTACAGGCATGGGCCTCCCATGCCTCCCTGAAGCGGGTCGATGGCCAGGAGGATCCCCCACCTCCACCCACTGGTCCTGGTGAGGGTTTTGGGGCCCCCAAAGAAGGCAAGAAGCGAGCAAAAGGCGACTTTCGCGGCATCAAGCTCAGCAACGAGACCCATCGCTCCAGCACCGATCCCGAGGCCTTGCTGGCCCGCAAATCCAATGCCCATCCAGCACAGCTCAGCTACCGGGGACACGTGCTGATGGACAACCGTCATGACCTGATCGTCGATTGCCGTGTCACACAAGCCACGGGCACTGGTGAACGGGATGCCGCCAAAGAGATGGCCGCAGACCTCGCTGGTGCCCATCAGAAGACTGTCGGTGCCGACAAGAACTACGACACCAAAGGGTTCGTGGCTGAGATGCGGCGGATCGGTGTCACTCCTCACGTGGCCCAGAACACTGCCCGCAGCGGCGGCTCAGCGATCGATGGCCGCACCACCCGCCACGTGGGCTACGCCAAGTCGATCAATGCCCGCCGGGGGATCGAAAAGGTATTTGGTTGGCTCAAGGCGTTCGGCGGACTGCGCCAGTTCAAACTGCGCGGCCAGGACAAAGTCAGTGCCGTGTTTGGCCTGCACGTGATCGCCTACAACCTGATCCGCTTGGGCAACCTGCTCAAGCCCGTGATGAAGGCGGCATGAACAGCCAGTTGCCCAGAGGTATGCCCAAGGGGGGAGCAAGCACGAGGCAAATTCACGAAAAAGTGCCGAAATCGAGCCTTCTGCTGGGGGGTACAGCCAACAATCGACCGAAAACAGGAAGAAATCAGTTGTAGCTGTGGAAAACTGATGCTGAGAGATGGTTTTTCTGCAAACTCCTAAGGACATCGTCCAGACGGCTGTTTCGGCGGGCAGCTTCAAGACGCTCACGGCTGCGCTCGAGGCGGCCGGGCTCGTCGAAACGCTGAAGGGGAAAGGCCCATTCACCGTTT
>CAIZOZ010000040.1 GCA_903934745.1 uncultured cyanobacterium | reverse complement strand
GGCGCGCGGCCGGTGATCCCAGTCTGCTGCTGGTGGAGATGCCGCTGGAGGTGATGAGTGAACAGCTGCCGATCCTCAAGGCCCGCTGGATCGCCACTGGCGACACCCAGGCCCTGCTGGCAAGCCTGGAGGTGCTGGTGAGCCGCGCCTGGCGGATCACGATCGCGCGCTATGAACCGCTGAGTTTCATCGCCTGGCCCTGACCCTCCACGCGAAGTCGAATCTGACCTGGCTGCTCAACACCTGGCCATGGCTGACTGCGTCAAGACCCGCAATCGATTCGAGGTCAGATCACAAGGAGCAGCTTGTTCACTGTTTCCCCGCTGTAGCTGGCAAGCGAAAGGGTCCAGCCTGGGATTTTGTCCAACTTGGTGCAGATCTGGCAGGCTCCGATTGACTGGTTGCGATTGACTGGCCGTTTCTGGTTGTGCCAGGGAGCCTTGGTCAAGCTGAGGCCTGAGCGCCTTCTGCCCAGTCCAAGGCCCTTGCAGAGAATTTGTCGTCTTTTCCATCATCGTTGAGCCTGCTGCTGGATCAATAATCCTTACCGCAGATATCACGGCTTCAAATCTGCAGATATCCTGTGATGATCCCTGGGTTATTTTGGTATCGTGGTGTCTTTGTTGCTTGAACAGGGCCCGTTGAGGCTTTAAGTCTGATGACAATGGCCAGGCCGTACCTAGCAGCCGCCTCAAGGATCATCACTTCTAGGCCCTGGGTCTGCCATGGCAGAAGATATTTTTGTGATGCCAACACTCTTGGTCTTGCCCTGGGGCAGCCGATATACGATACCGCACTCACCGGTGGCCAGAGCTCCAACGATGGCACCGATGTCTTTGCGCTCTGGTACAGGATCCAAGCCCAAGATCCTGGTTCAGAGTCCAAGCCTCCGCTCGCACGGGCCCCTCCGAGGCAGAGGTCGCAACGTCGGTTTCGATCTCCGCTTTGGGCTCGCCCCCATGTCTGATCTGTGCTCTGATCTGTGCTGTGATCCGTGCTCTGATCCGTGGCTCAGGCCAATGGCGCCAGCCGAACACTCTCTTCAACGGATCGGAGCCGTTTGAGTTCTCAGCGGCCTGCTCCAGGCGAACAGCTGGGATCAGCCCCGATCGCCTTCTATCAATTCCCACTTGCTCTCATCCCCAGCTGTCATGTTCAAATCGTCCCGCAGTGCCCACCGCGCCATTGTGCCGATTGCCGCTCTGCCCTTGATGCTCACCGCCATCACCGGCGTGATCTTCAGTCTCCTGGATCAAAAGGGAATCGAAGCTGATTGGCTGATGCAGATTCATAGCGGCCATTTTGGACCGCTCAATCTGCAGCCTTACTACGCTTATGTGCTCGGATTCTGTTTGCTGTTGCTGATCAGCACGGGCCTGGTGCTGTGGTTCCGTACCCGTCGCCGTCCAGCCAAGCAGGCCTGAGTCCATGCAGGCTCGAGATGGTCGTGGTTTGGCACCAACGGCTGGGCCATGGCTGCCTGTTCAGAGCTCAGCCAGCCGCTCACTTGCCCCTACGAACACATGCCAGAGCGGAATCACGGCTGTTGGCTGTCTTGGTTAAATTGTCGCTACCGTTTTCCACCATTGGTGGTGGTCTCCATGAACGTCTTGGTGAAGTTGTTGCTGTGCAGTGTTGGGCTCGGTATTGGGCTCGGTCCTCTGCTGTTGCTGCCTAGTGCCAGCTTTGCCGCCGCGGCTTGCAAGGTCAGCAAGGAGTTCCAAGGGGCCGCACCCTCGGTGATCGTTCAGGATGCTCTCTACGAGAAGTTTCAGCGTCCCCTCAAGCGTGTCGATTGCCGCGATGACGGCCTCTGTTACCAACGCTGGGGCAAAAATTGTGGCGTTTGAGCCCGTTGTGCACCCTTCAGGCTGCTATCCAGATATGGACAAGAGTCGCCGCTCTCAGCGAGCCCGATGGAAACGTCCTGCGCTGGCGTCGTTTTCGATCAGTTTGCCGTAGAGGCTCCAGTCCACTGTTGTAGCGTCTTGCCATTTTGCTTGCTCTAACGACAAGTAGTTCTCCCAGATGCCGAGCAAAAAATCGGCGCCCATCGTTTGCTTCTCCTTGGCCTGCAGGGTGTGCACGCTGCTGCCCAACATCGGAATCCGGCCCAGGGCCTGCGGGCGAAACAGATCCTTGCTTGTGTTGAATCGTGGTGGTGGCGAAGTCGCTGCCAGGATTCTCCTGGACAGGCTTGGCAGGCGCCCCTGGATCCCCGTGGC
>CAIZOZ010000039.1 GCA_903934745.1 uncultured cyanobacterium | reverse complement strand
TGCGCGTGTTGGTCGGGGCGGCGATCGTGAGTGCCTTTCTATTAATGATCACGCGCCGTACCGGAGCGGGGCCTCGGTAGCCCGGCACGGCCGCCATGGCATCCGGCGACTGGCCCCAGCGTCGAGCACGCCGGACGCTCCCCTGCCCCGTTGCAGCCGGAGGCAAGAACACCCACCAATTCAAGCTAGCTTTGTTAAAAATCAAGCTAGACAACTGCCATGCCGGACTCCCCCGGCGCCGCCTCCCAACGCCAACCCAGGCTGGCGGTTCCCCTGGCGGAAGCCAAGAACCAGCTCTCGGCCCTGGTGGCCCGGGTGGAGCAGGGGGAGGAGATCGCCATCACCCGTCGCGGGGTGCCGGTGGCGCGGCTGGTGCCTGATTTCGGGCATCGCAACGAGCGGGCTGGGCGTCGCGAGCAGGTGGCGGAGGCGCTGGAGCGGCTGCAGTAGCTGCGGACCGGCAGTCTGCTGGAGGGCGACCTGCGGGTGATCGCCCGGGAGGGACTGGATTGAACCCGGCCATGCCAGCACCTACAGCGACGCGGTGGCCGGGCTGCTCCCCGAGGTGGATGCCCACGCCCCGTGGCTGCTGCAGCTGGAGTTCACCAATGTGTTGCGCACGGCTTGCCGCCGCGGCACACTGCCGGTGGCCACAGCCCGCGAGATCGTGGAGCAGGTGGCCCTCTTGCCGATCCGCATCGACGCCTCGCCCCCCCAGCCGGCCGCGCTGCTGAGCCTGGCGCTGCGCTTCCAGCTCACCAGTTATGACGCGGCCTACCTCGAGCTCGCTCTCCGGCTACAACTTCCGATCGCCACCCGCGATACCGAGCTAGCAGAAGCGGCCTGGGCCGCGGGGGTGGGAATCCTGACGCCCTGAGCCACGAGTCCGATGACTGCCTGTTCCAGGCCGCGATCTCCGTGCAACGGCCACTCCGGAGTCGAACGGCCTGCCCCCAGAGCTTCCACAGGCACAGTGGGGAGATGAGTCTCCCTGCCCCGGCCCCCACCAACTTTGAGGTCATCGCCGTGGTGCCCCCCGGCCTGGAGGAGGTGGCCGCGGCCGAACTCCAGGCCCTCGGCGCCGAGGAGGTCCGTCCCCTGCGGCGGGCGGTGTCCCTGCGCACGGACCTGGCCGGCTTCTACCGCCTGCATCTGCGGGCCCGCCTGCCCTTTCGCTTTCTGCGTCAGCTGGATCGCTTCCCTTGCCCCGATCGGGTCGCCCTCTACCGGGGTGTCCAGAACGCCGCCGACTGGGCCAGCTGGCTGGCGCCGGACACCAGCTTCCGTGTCGATGCCAGTGGCGGCAGCCGGGAGCTGAGCCATAGCCACTACAGCGCCCTGCAGGTGAAAAATGCCCTGGTGGACTGGCAGCGCCAGCACTGGGGCGAGCGTTCCTCCGTCGATCTGGATGACCCGGATCTGAGCCTGCACCTGCACCTGAGCCCCGGCGGCGGCCCCCGCCACAAAGCCCGGGGCGACCACGAGGCCATGGCGGTGCTCAGCCTTGATGGCGGCGGCGCCAGCCTGCACCGCCGCGGCTACCGAGCCGCCATGGGCCTGGCTCCCCTCAAGGAAAACCTGGCCGCCGGTCTGATCGCCCTCAGCGGCTGGGATGGCAGCGTGCCGCTATGCGATCCGCTCTGCGGTTCGGGCACCCTGTTGATCGAGGCCGCCGCCATGGCCCTGGGCCGGGCCCCGGGCTTCTGGCTGGAGGCCGATGGCCAGAGCCGGCCACGTCCCTTCGCGCTGCAGCGTTGGCCCGATTTCGACCCGCTGCTGTGGCAGCAGGAAGTGGCCGCCGCCCGGGAGCTGGAGCGCCACACCCTGGCCTCTGGCCTGCCGCTGGCGCCCGTGATCGGCATGGAACGGGATCCGGCGGTGCTGGCCCAGGCCCAGGCCAATGTGAGCTCCGCCGGCCTGGCGCCCTGGATCAGCCTGCACCAGGGCGACGCCCGCGATTTCGAACCGCCGGAGCAGCCCGGCATCCTCGTCTGCAATCCGCCCTATGGCGAACGGCTGGGGGAAGGGGAGGATCTCGAGCAGCTCTACGCCGATCTGGGCCAGATGCTGAAGCAGCGCTGCGGTGGCTGGACCCTATGGCTGCTGAGCGGCAATCCCGAACTCACCGGCGCCCTGAAGATGAAAGCCAGCCGCAAAGTGCCGGTGAGCAATGGCGGCCTCGACTGCCGCTGGTTGAAGTATGAAATCCACTGATCCGTCGATCGTTTCCAGGCACGCCAACGCCAGGCCCTGGGGATCGTCCCGGCCCAACTCCGCCGAGATCCAGCGCTTCCAACGGCCCTGCCCTGACCCCCTGCCCTGAGCTGACAGCTCCCTTCAGGAGCGCCCTGTCAGGGCCCGGGTGGTGCGGGCCAGGCCGGCGGTGGTTTCAGGCAGGTAGGGGCCCTTGAGCATCTGCCCGCCGAGGCGCAGACACAGGCCCGACAGCACCAGATCGATCGCCGCCACGGCGGCGGTGGCGGCCAGCCAGCCGAGGCCGAAGCGCTCATGCAGCCAGAACAGCAGCACCACCTGGGCTGCCACCAGCGCCAGGGTGAGCAGCGTCAGCCCCATGCCCAGAAAGACGCCACCGCCAATCAGGCGGCGCTTCTCCTTGCTGGCTTCCTGCATGGCGAGGCGGACATGCACGTCCATCACCGACGCCATCAGCGCCGTGACCTTGCCGAAGGAGGAGCGACTCATGCCGAACGCCGTCCGGAGGAGAACAACAGCCCCACCAGCAGACCCACACCGGCGGCGATGCTGATCGCCAGCAGGGGCCGCTCGCGCACCGGCTTCTCGATTCGCGGCCGCAGGGTGGTGTTGAGCTCATCGAGCAGACCTTCCAGCTGCTCCTCCAGCGGCCGCAGGCCATCAGCCACCTGGCCCGCCTGCTCGGTGGTGACCTGAAGAAGATCAAGCAGCTGCTGCCGAACCCCGATTGCCGTCAGGCCCGTCTGGCGGCTGATCACCTCAGCGACCGTGTCGAGGCTGCCGCGGGTGGCCTCAAGGGTGTGGCGGGCCACCTCGGGCCATTGGCGCTGAATCCGCGGCAACAGCGAGTCGAAGCGCTCGCGGAACACCCCCAGCACCGGCGCCGCCCCCGTCTGCTCCCCCTCGCGACCGGAAGCGTCACGGCTTCGTGACTCAGGGGCTGGCGACTCCCCACCCAGGGGATCCCTGCCAAGCGAAGCAGAGCTGCCTGACTCAGCACCGTTCGGGGCTGGAAAAGCAGAGGGGGCGCTGATCTCCGGGTCCATGGCGTCTGGGCTGGCAGGGCGAGGGATCGGCGCAGCCGCATCACCTCAACCTAGGTAGGGGTCTTGGCAGCGTCAGCAGCTTCGCTAAAATCCGCGAGCTCGGCGGGCGGGCCTGTTGGTTCACATCAAGCAGGTCTCGTTCAGCCACTTCAAGTCCTTCGGTGGATCGGTCACGATCCCCCTGGAGAGCGGCTTCACGGTGGTCACCGGCCCCAACGGCTCCGGCAAGAGCAACATCCTGGATGGGGTGCTCTTCTGCCTGGGTCTGGCCAGCAGCCGCGGCATGCGGGCCGAACGGCTGCCAGACCTGGTCAACTCCGCTGTGCTGCGCGACGGCAAGGCGGCCGAAACCACCGTCACCGTGCACTTTGATCTGGGCGACTGGCAGCCCGATGAGGCCGAAGCCGGCCTGGAGGCACCCCAGGAAGGCCCCTGGATCCAGCCGGGCCAACGGCAATGGAGCGTCACCCGCCGACTGCGGGTGGCACCGGGGGGCACCTACAGCAGCAACTACAGCGCCGATGGCGTGGCCTGCAACCTGCAGCAGCTGCAGACCCAGCTGCGGCGCCTGCGCATCGATCCCGACGGCAGCAACGTGGTGATGCAGGGTGATGTAACCCGCATCGTCTCGATGAGCGCCCGCGACCGCCGGGGCATCATCGATGAACTGGCCGGCGTCGCCCTGTTCGACAGCCGCATCGAGCAGAGCCGCGGCAAGCTCGATGAGGTGCAGGAACGGCAGGAGCGTTGCCGCATCGTCGAACAGGAGCTGCTGGTGACACGCCAGAAGCTGGAGCGCGATTGCGCCAAGGCACGCAGCTACCAGGAGCTGCGGCAGCGCCTCCACAGCGGCCGCCAGCAGGAACAACTGCTTATCTGTGAGGCGGCCCGGGCCCAACTGGCGCAGGTCCGCAGCCGCCATCAAGCCCTGGGGGTGCAGCAGGAGCAGGAACGCGAGGCGATCGCCGCAGCCGAGCTGGCCCTGCAGCAGAGCAGCAAGGCCCTCGAAGCCCTGCAGGCGGAGGTGAAGGAACTCGGCGAAGACCAACTGCTGGCGGTGCAAAGCGAACTGGCCGGCCTGGAGGCCGGCGATCGCGAGCTGGCTCGCCAGGCCGAGAAGCACCAGCTCGATGCCGAGGCCCTGCAGCGCCAACGGCTGGAGCTGCAGCGGCACCAGGGGGAACTGCACCGCCAGCGGCAGGAGCTGGAGGCGGCCGATGACAGCGCCGCCCTCGAGCAGGCCGAACTGGCTTGCCGCAGCGCCGAGGCCGCCGTGGAGCTGTCGCGGCGGCGCCTGGGGGAAGTGGCCGATCGCTCCGGCAGCTGGCTCGAAGCCCAGCAACGCCGCAGCCGCGAACGGCAGGAGCTGCAGGAACAGCTGGGTCCCCTGCTGGCCGAACGCCAGCAGCTGGAGGAGCGGCTGCGCCAGGGCGAAGCCCGCCAGGCCGAACTCAACAGCGAACAGCAGCAGGAGGGCAGTGCCCACCAGGACGCCGAGCAACGGCGGCAGGCCCTGGCCGGCGAGGACCAGCTGCTGCGGGAATCCCTGCGACGGGAGCAGACCCAGGTGCAGGAACTGGCGGAGGCCCTGGCCCTGCAGCAGCGCACCCGCAGCCGTCTGGAGCAGGAGCAGACCAGCCTGGAGCGCGACATCGCCCGGCTCGACAGCCGCCGCGAAACCCTGCAGGAAAGCCGCGGCACCGGCGCCCTGCGGGTGCTGCTGGAGTCGGGCCTGGAGGGCATTCACGGCCCCGTGGCCCAGCTGGGGGAGGTAGAGGAACGGCATCGGATCGCCCTGGAGGTGGCCGCCGGCGGCCGCCTGGCCCAGGTGGTGGTTGAGGACGACCGCATCGCCGCCCGTGCCATTGAGCTGCTCAAGAGCCGGCGGGCCGGCCGTCTCACCTTTTTGCCGCTCAACAAGATCCGCGGTGGTTCCGGCTCGGCGCCATCCCAGAGCCGAGGCGCCGCCCTGCAGCGCGGGGGAGGTGCCGGGGCAGCTGGAGGGGCTGGGCTGGTCGGCCGGGCCGTCGATCTGCTGCGCTACGAGCCGGTCTATGGCGAGGTGTTCCGCTACGTCTTCGGCGACACGCTGGTGTTTGCCGATCTGGCCAGCGCCCGCCAGGAACTGGGCCGCTGCCGGGCGGTGACCCTCGAAGGCGAACTGCTCGAGAAAAGCGGCGCCATGACCGGCGGCAGCCTGCAGCAGCGCTCGGGCCAGCTGGGCTTTGGCAGCAGCAGCGACAACGACGAGGCCGAACCGTTGCGGCGCCGGCTGCTGGAGCTGGGCGAAAGCCTGCTGGCCTGCCGCCGTCGCGAGGCCGAACTGATCCAGGCCCTCGAGCAGGCCAGACCGCGGTTGCAGGAGCAGCAACGCCATCAGGCAGCGGTGGAGGCTGAAGGCAAAGCCGCCCAGCGGGCCCTCGATCCCCAGCTGCAGCGCCGCCGCCAGCTGGAAACCAGACTGCAGCAACTGGGCGCCCATCAACAGAGCGACGGCCGCCGCCTGCAGGAGCTCAACAGCGTGAGCACGCCGCTGCAGGCGGCCCTGGTGGCGCTGGAGCTGGCCGAGGCCGAAGCCAGCGGCAACGCCGACAGCGCCCATTGGCAAAGCCTGCAGAGCGAACTGGAAAGCGCCGACCGGGCCCTGAGTGAGGCGCGGCAGAACCGCGACAACCTGCTGGCGGCCAAACGGGAGCGCGCCCTCAGCAGCGAGCGACTGGGCAGCCAGCTGGAGGCCCTCAGCGGCGATGAACGGCGCCTGGTGCAGGCCGTCAACACCCTGGTGGCCGAACGCCAACAGTGGAAGGAACGGCAACAGGCCGACCAGCAACGCCGCCAGGAGCTTGAGGCCCGTCAGCACGAGCTCAGCACCCGCTTCGGCGAACGGCGCCGCGCCCGCGATGCGGCGGAGGCCGAAACGGGGCGTCAGCGCCAGGCACTGCAGCAGCGGCAGTGGGAGTTGCAGCGGCTCGGAGAGGAACGGCTGGCCCTCGAGGAGGAGCGCCGCAGCCAGAGCCTGCGGCTGGAGCAGCTGGAGCGGGAATTGCCCGATCCCCTGCCTGAGCTGCCCGACGAGCTGCGCCAGGCGGGCCTGGCCGCCCTGCAGGAGGAGCTGCGCCGCCTGCAGCAGCGGATGGAAGCCCTCGAACCGGTCAACATGCTGGCCCTCGAAGAGCTGGAACAACTGGAGCTCCGCCTGGCCGACCTCGAGGAACGGCTTGAGGTGCTCAGCAAGGAACGGGAGGAACTGCTGCTGCGCATCGAAACGGTCGCCACCCTGCGCCAGGAAGCCTTCCTGGAGGCCTTCCGGGCCGTCGATGGCCACTTCCGCACGATCTTTGCCGGCCTCTCCGATGGCGAAGGCCATCTGCAGCTGGAGAACCCGGAACAACCGCTGGAGGGTGGACTGACCCTGGTGGCCCACCCCAAGGGCAAGGCGGTGCGGCGCCTGGCCTCGATGTCCGGCGGCGAGAAATCGCTCACCGCCCTCAGCTTCCTGTTCGCCCTGCAGCGCTTCCGGCCCTCGCCCTTCTATGCCCTCGACGAGGTCGACAGCTTCCTCGATGGGGTGAACGTGGAGCGATTGGCGGCCCTGATCGCCAGCCAGGCCGACGACGCCCAGTTCATGGTGGTGAGCCACCGGCGGCCGATGATCGCTGCCGCCACCCGCACGATCGGCGTCACCCAGGCCCGCGGCGCCCACACCCAGGTGGTCGGATTGCCGCCGGCAGCCTGAATGGCGGGGTGGTTCACAATGGGCCGACTGGTGCCCGTGACTTGAGCTCTTCCATCCCGCCGGCGACCGATCCGAACGCAGCTGCACCGAGTGATCGACTCTGGTTGCGCTCCGAGCTGATGGGCACCCAGGTGATCACCCGCGACACCGGCCGGCGTCTCGGCGTGGTGGGTGAAGTGGTGGTGGATATCGACCGGCGCGAAGTGGTGGCGCTGGGGCTGCGGGATAACCCCCTCACCCGTTTCCTGCCGGGGCTGCCCCGCTGGATGCCGCTGGAGAGCATCCGCCAGGTGGGCGATGTGATCCTGGTGGATTCGGCCGATTCGCTCTCGGAGGGCTTCAACCCCGAGCGCTTCAGCAAGGTGATCAACTGCCAGGTGATCACCGAATCGGGGGCCCAGCTTGGCCGGGTGCTGGGCTTCAGCTTCGACATCGAAACCGGCGAACTCACCACCCTGGTGATCGGTGCTCTGGGAGTGCCCCTGCTAGGCGAAGGGGTGCTGAGCACCTGGGAACTGGCCGTGGGTGAAATCGTCAGCAGTGGCACCGATCGCATCATTGTTTACGAGGGAGCCGAAGAAAAACTCAAGCAACTCGGCACTGGGCTGCTCGAAAAACTTGGCATCGGTGGCGGCAGCTGGGAGCAGGAGGAACGGGAGCGATTCCGCAGCGGCGTGGTGCCGGCTGAAAACCAGCTGCCGGCGGGCCAGCCCAGCGCCACCGAGCAACGCCGCATCCAGCCGGCCACCACGCGAGCTGTGGTGAACGAAAACGAACTCGATTACCTCGAACTGGAGGATCGGCGCGAGCGCCAGCCCCTACGGCAGCGCCGCTATCTCGATGACGATCTGGACGGCCCCGATCCCAGCCGCCGAGAGCCGCCGGCTGACGACTACAGCCGTGGGGACGACAGCCGTGGCGGCTTCGAGCCAGGCGATCTTGAACGGCCCGGTCGTGAACGGCCCGATTTTGAACGGCGTGAACGCGAACCGCGTGACCTGGATCGTCGTGATTCAGGGCGAAGCAACGTCGCTGGCCCGGAGCCGCAGCGCTTTGAACGGCAGCGGCGCGATCTGGATTTACCGGCTCGGGATCCGGATCGAAACCGGGATCCGGATGACTTCGATCGCCGCGGCAGCGAACCCCTGCCCCGGCTTCGCCGGCGTGATCAGGAGCCCGGGGGCGAATGGCTTGAGGACAGCGAGCCCCGCAACCGAAGTGGTCCATCAGCCCGGGACGAATGGTCCCGGGAACGCCGCTCTCTGGATCCAGAGCGCCCCAGCCCAGGGGGATCAAGAGCGGAAATCCCGCCTGGCGACGACACCGTTCAACCAGCCCGCAGACCCCTGGCCGCCGAGCCCAGGAGCCAGCGCGGCAGCACCGATTTAGATCCGATCGACGTGGAACCCGAAGTGCTCGACGACCCCTGGTGACCCAACGTTGGCCGGCGCCGCGATCTCAACGGGGCTGGAAATCGAGGGAGGCGGAGTTGACGCAGTAGCGCTGACCCGTTGGTGCCGGACCGTCGTTGAAGACATGCCCGAGGTGGGCGTCACAGGCGCTGCAGCGGATCTCCGTGCGCACCATGCCATGGCTGGAATCGGTGATCGTGGTGATCGAGCCCTGACGCACCCCATCCCAGAAGCTGGGCCAGCCGGTGCCTGAATCGAACTTGGTGGCGGAGCTGAACAACTCGGCACCGCAGCAGACGCAGTGATAGAGGCCGGCATCCTTGCTCTTCCAGTAAGCCCCGCTGAAGGCCCGCTCGGTGCCGCCCTGGCGCGCCACACGAAACTGCTCCGGCGTGAGCTTCTGGCGCCATTCCTCCTCGTTGACGCCGCGGGCCAGCCCGCTGGCAATCCCGCAGGGGGCAGCAGCACCAGCTGCAGGGCCAGGGCCAGGGACGCTGGACTCAGCGGTGATCTCGGCGGCGTCGCTGTCCTGCATGGTGGAAGCACTCTCGGGACGGATGGTGCGGCGATGCTAACCAGCCTGGTCAGCCAGGATCAGCTCCGGCGACAGGCTGGGCCAGGGTTGCGCTTACGGCAACGACTCGGCCGCAGAACGATGGACCCTGCAGGGCCTCAGAACAACTCCTGATCAGCGACGGCCGCCTGGGGCCTGATCGGAGGCAGGGCGGTTTCCAGCCGGGAGGTCTTGGGCCGCGAGGAGAGCGGCAGCAGCTCCTGCACCATGGCCGCCAGGGCGGCGACGGCGCCGGGCCGTCCCCGCAGGCTGCGTAGATCGTTGCGCATGCCCGCCAGTCGCTCCGGATGGGCCAGCCAATCTGCGGCCTCGGCCGCGATACTCGCCGGCTGAATCGCTCCCACCCGCTCGGGCACCACGGCCCTGCCCGCCGAGATGTTGGGCCAGGCCAGATAGCCCCGATGCCGCATCCGCCAGGCGGTGAGAGCCACCCCCAGCAGATGGCGCAGCAGCGGCAGGCGGGCCAGCAGCCCCAGCCAGCCATCCCAGGCCTGCATCACATGCAGATGCTGGGTAGGCACCAGCACGATCATCGGCAGACCCAGGGCGCCGAGCTCGGCGGTGTTGGCCCCCACGGTGGTAAGCGCCAGACGGCACTGGCTCAGGGCTCCGTGGGCTGGATGCTCCTGGTGCAGATGGATCTCGGTGCCGGCGGCGGTGAGCAACAACTCGCCGCTGCGACTGGGCGCCCCGGCGGCGTAGTGGCCCGCCACCGGGTTGGCAGGCCCCGCGTAGGCCAGCAGCTCCGCCACCGAGGTGGTGGGCGCCACTGGCAGCAGAAAGCGGCAGCCGGGACGCAGAGCCGCCAGGCGGTCAGCCGTCTCCAGCAGGAACGGCACACCCACCTGCAGCTTGGCCCGCTTCGATCCCGGCAGCAGGGCCACCCATTCGCCGGCAGGCAAAGGGGCGGCCTGGCGCGCCGACTCGGAGAGATCGGCCATCAGATCACCCACTTCCTGGGATCGCCGCCGCCAGCGCTTGCCCAGTCGGGCCGCCGCCACCGGCCCCATCACCGCGATGCGATCGTTCCAGCGGGGCCAGCGCGCCACCCACTCGGCATAGGTGAGGTGGCGATAGCCCAGCCGCGCCGAGAGCAGCACACTCCAGAACTGATCACCGCCGAGGAACACCACCACCCCCTGTCGGGGCCAGGGGCCATGGCGGGCGGGCCGCAGCAGCAGCCACCAGAAGCGCGCCGCCGGCAGCACCTGTTCAAACAGGTCCCAGCGCCGGGCCACCCGCTCCTCCTGACCGGTGGCATTCGGACAGGGCACCAGCACCAGCCGCAACGTCACCGCCGCCTGCGGCTGGCGCGGTCGCAGAAGAAGCTGGCCGTGGAGCCGCTCAGCCACGGGCCTCACCCAGGTGCTGAGTTCACCGGGCCCGTTGCTGACCAGAACAATGGCCGACTCCAGACCCGCCCCCTGAGAGGGCACCTGTGGGGCGACAGGATGGGGGCCCGTGAGCGAGAACTGGCCTGACTCCTGGCCCACTTGGGGGAAAATAAGAATGCGGATGGCGAGACTTGAACTCGCAAGGCCGAAGCCACACGCCCCTCAAACGTGCGTGTCTACCAATTCCACCACATCCGCGTGGTTACGGCCTGATGCCGCATGGTTACGACCTAGGGCCGTGGGGTTACGGCGCAAGCCGCAGGTTCACGGCTGAAGCCGCTCACCTCGTGCAATATACCCATCGCCGGATCACGACCAGCCCGGCAGGCTCAGCGTCCGCCGCTCCCACGGCCTGATCCCGCTCCGCCCTGCAGCCTCTGTCGCGGCGGTTCACCCTTGATGGCGGACCGCCGCGACAAGAGGCCTCCCGGCGCCGAAGGGCCCTGGCCTGGCGTTCTCGACACCAGGCGGTGGTTGCCGCCAAACCGGATCACCGGCTGGATCGATCTGCTGCCGCGCCTGGTCTTGCGCCGCCGCCCTGGCGGCTGGAGAAGCGCGAGTGAGCGCTGATACAGTCCCTCACCGGCCCGCCCCGGTCCCCGCCGCCCCGCCCGGATGCCCATCGGCAAACTGCTGATCGCCAACCGTGGCGAAATCGCCCTGCGCATCCTGCGCAGCTGTCGAGAACTGGGCATCGCCACGGTGGCGGTGTACAGCACGGTGGATCGCAATGCCCTGCACGTGCAACTGGCCGACGAGGCTGTGTGCGTGGGCGAGGCACCCAGCGCCAAGAGCTATCTCAACGTCCCCAACATCCTGGCGGCCGCCACCTCCCGCGGCGCCGATGCCATCCATCCCGGCTACGGCTTCCTGGCCGAGAACGCCGACTTCGCCGAGAAGTGCCACGACCACGGCCTCATCTTCGTCGGTCCCTCGCCCGCCTCGATCCTGGCGATGGGCGATAAATCCACCGCCAAGACCACGATGCAGCGGGTCGGCGTCCCAACCATCCCCGGTAGCGAAGGCCTGCTGGCCAGCCCCGCCGAGGCAGCAGCCCTGGCCGGCCAGATGGGCTATCCGGTGATGATCAAGGCCACCGCCGGGGGTGGTGGCCGCGGCATGCGGCTGGTGCCGGGTCCCGACCAGCTGGAGAGCCTGTTCAAGGCGGCCCAGGGCGAGGCCGAAGCCGCCTTTGGCAATCCCGGCCTGTACATGGAGAAGTTCATCGACAAGCCCCGCCATGTGGAGGTGCAGGTGCTCGCCGACCGCCACGGCAACGTGGTGCACCTGGGCGAACGGGACTGCTCGATCCAGCGCCGGCACCAGAAGCTGCTGGAGGAGGCCCCCAGCCCCGGCCTCGACCCCGAGATCCGCCGGCGGATGGGCGAGGCGGCCGTAGCCGCCGCCCGCAGCATCGGCTACGAGGGTGCGGGCACCGTGGAGTTTCTGGTGGATCGCCACGGCGGCTTCTACTTCATGGAGATGAACACCCGCATCCAGGTGGAGCATCCGGTCACCGAGATGGTCACCGGCATCGACCTGATCGCCGAGCAGCTGCACATTGCCGGCGGCGAGCCGATCTCCTTCAGCCAAGACGAACTACGGCTCACCGGCCATGCGATCGAATGCCGGATCAACGCCGAAGATCCCCGCCACAACTTCCGCCCTGCCCCAGGCAAAATCACCGGCTGGCTCCCACCGGGCGGCCCCGGCGTGCGCGTCGACAGCCACGTCTATACCGGTTATGAGATTCCCCCCTTCTACGACTCCCTGATCGGCAAGTTGATTGTCTGGGGGGTGGATCGGGATCACGCCCTGCGGCGCCTGCGGCGGGCCCTCTCGGAATGCGCCATCACCGGCATCCCCACCACGATTGAGTTCCATCTCGAATTGCTGGATCGCCCCGAATTCATCCGCGGCGATGTCCACACCAAGTTTGTTGAGCAGGAAATGCTGCCCCAGCAGGGCTGATCAGGCCAGGGCCTGGGAGCGCAGCAACACCTGGGTGAGCAGGCCCTGCTGCCCCACCAGCAGCTCCCGCAGCAGACTGATCAGACCCACCCAGACCACGGGCGTCACATCCACCCCACCGATCGGCTGAATCAGGCGACGGGTGACGGCCAACAGCGGCTCGGTCGGGGCACCCACCAACCACATCACCCCCTGGCTGAGATCGAGGCGGGGATACCAGGTGAGAACGATGCGGAACAGGAACAGCAGGGTCCAGACGGCCAGTCCCAGAGCCAGGGCGAGATGCAGACCTGGCAGCAGGGCCAGCAGCAGGGGGGCCGATGCCGTCACAAAGCTCTAAGCAGATGGAGCTGAAGCGTAGGAAGTCGAGGTCGCTGCTTAGGATCACGCCAACGCCTTGCCGCCTCGAAGCGCCATGACCCCATCCCTGGCCAACTTTCTCAGCAGTCTCTTCTGGGGCGCCGTGATCGTGGTCGTGCCCATCAGCATTGCCCTGGTGCTGATCAGCCAGAACGACCAGCTGGACCGACGCCTCTGAATCCAGCCCCAGCCCTTGGCCCGGTGCGGCTGGTTCCACACCGCCTGACTGCCTAGAGTGGTTCGACGCATCCGCTGCTGAGGGAACCGCCTTGGTCAATGCTTCTCTCAATTGGGCCAGCATCGTTGGCATCGTGCTGGCTGTCGGCGGAGCGTTCCTCTATTTCATGAGGAACTTCAAACCAGCCCTGGCGCGGGATTACGACGTCTTCTTTGCGGCCGTGGGCCTGCTCTGCGGCGGCATCCTCTTCTTCCAGGGCTGGCGCCTCGATCCGATCCTGCAGTTCGGCCAGTTCCTGCTCGCCGGCACCACCGTCTTCTTCGCCTACGAAAGTGTGCGGCTGCGCGGTGTCACCACCGAACAGGCCCGTCGCTCCTCCTTCTTTGAGGACGAGGAAGCCGCCCCCTTCCGCCCCCGGGGCGGCCTCGGGGGTGGCAGGGACTGGGAGCAAGAGAACGAGCGCTTCGCCGAACCCGAACCGATTCGACGCCGGATTCCCAACCGCGACGACGAACCCGAAGATTTTTACCGCCCCCGTCGTCCCAGCCGGGCCGCCATCCCCGAACGGGCGGCCAGCCGCGGCGGTGCCGACAGCGACGACTGGGATCGGCCCAGCCGCGAACCGACCAGTGGACGACCCGAACGGGGCAGCGCCAGCCGCGACCCGGTACCAGGCGAGCGTCCTTCGGCCGATGGTCCCGGTCGTTACGCCACGGCCACAGGCCGCAGCAGCAGCAGCAGCAGCGACTTTGGAGCCCGTCGTCGCGATCGCGATGTCAGTCCGGAATCGCGCCGCGGCAGCCGCCCCGTGGCCAGCAGCGACAACCTGCCCCGCTCCAGTCGCCGGCCTGGCGAAGCGGCCGATCGGCCGACTGGCCGCTCCTATGGCGCCGGCGAAGCGATGCCCAAGGGTGTACCCCAGGGCTCGCCACTGGGTAACTCCGCCCGCACCACCCCCAAGGCCGGGGTCAGTGATGCCGACTTCTCCCCCCTGGATGGCCAGCCCTCCCGACCCCGACCGACCCCTGCGAGCTCGGCAGCGAACAGCCCGGCCAGCAAGCCCGGCGCTTCCACGCTCGACAACACCTCCCGCTTCGACGACTGAGCTCGCCTGCACCCTGCGCCAGGCGACGCCGGCCCGGTGGTTGCATCGACTGGCCCACTTGATGCTCACAACCGCCCTGGGGATGGCCTTGGTGGGATGTGGCAGCTGGAGCTGGGGCCGTCGCAGCGCCGGTCCCAGTGGCCTGGGGGATGGCCATCGTCAGGATCCAGCCCTGAGTGGCAATGGCCGCGTTCTGGCCAGCATTGTTGAACGGGGAGGCCGGGAAACGGTGATCCTGCAGGAGCAACCTTCCGGTCGCCTGCTGCCGCTCGGGCCGCTGCAACGCCAGCAACCGCACCGCTCTCCGTCCCTCAGTTGGAATGGTCGTTACCTCGCCGTGCTGGTGCAGCAGGGGGGGCGGCGCCTGGCGGTGATCGAAGACCGGGCCACCGGCCGGCTGCAGCGTCTGCCCCTGCCTGCGGACCTGGAGCCCCAGCGGCTGAGCCTGGCCCCGGATGGTCGCCGACTGGCGATTGAAGTGGTCCGGAGCGGACGTTCGGTGGTGCAGATGTTTGATCTCGCTGGCCTGCTCGAAGCCGACCTGCCCGGTGGCCTGCCGGCCACGGGCGGCGGCTGGAGCGGAGCCGATTCGACCAGGGACAAAGAAGCCGCCTCGCCAGCGCCGCGATGAGGCAGAGGCAGCGCCATCCGGAACGAGAGGCCCCACGGCGGTGGTTCGCTTTGCTGGGGTGCTGCAGCCTGATTGGCCTCAGCCTGGGTGGCTGCCTGGGGGAGATGCCGACTCCGATGGGAGGACTGGATCGCCAGCTGGAGCAGGCTGGCAGCAGCCAGGCGCCGGCCCTGGCCGGCCGTTGGCTCGCCCTGATCGGCGGCCGCGGTGGCCGCGACCAGGTGCTGCTGGTGGACGTGGAGAAGGCCTTGCCGGTGCCCTTACCGGGCCTGAACCGGCCCGATGCCCAGCCCCTCAGCGTGGCGGTGAGTCGGGATGGCAACCGCCTGGCGGTGGTGCGCCAGCTGGACGGCCGCACCGAACTGGTGCTCTACCGCCGCGAGCTGATGGGCCTTGAGACCATTGCCATGCAGCCCGCCGGTGTCCCGAGGCGGGTGAGCCTGCGCGCTGACGGCCACGAGCTGGCGGTGGAAGTGAGTCGTGGTGGCCATTGGCAGATCGACCTGATCGACATCCCCTGAAGCGAACCGGCCGGGGAGAACCAATCAAGGCACCAGGCCAGCCCAGTGCAGAAAGGTGTCCGCCGTCAGAATCTCGATCAACAGCACCGCCGTAAAACCGAGCATGGCGAAACGACCGTTGACCCGCTCGGCGTAGGCACTCCAGCCGAAGGCCGGCACGTCATTGGTGGTGGCACTGGTGGCCCTTGCGGGCGGCTGACTTTGGCCTGGGCCTGAACGCTCAGCTTCAGCTGGACCCTCACCCTCAGGGGTAGCTGGGGAGCCGGAAGGGACCGTGGACTCGCTCATGGTTTCAGGCCTGCTGGCCAAAGATATAGCTGGCGGCCGGTAGCAGCCGCCAGGCACCGCTGCCATCCAGTTCAAGCACGGTGTCGTGATAGTCCTTGAGCGTGGGGCGGTGACCGACGCTGACGAAGGCCATCTCCCGCTGCACCAACAGCTCATAGAGCCGCTTCTCGGTGTTGACATCCAAGGCACTGGTGGCTTCATCGAGCACCACAAACCGCGGCGAGTTGAGCAGCAGCCGCGCGAACGCCAGCCGTTGCTGTTCCCCCAGCGAGAGCAGCCGCGGCCAGTCCTGCTTGATGTCGAGGTCGGGATAGCGGTGCACCAGATCGGGCAGGCGCACCTCCTCCAGCACGTGGCGCAACTGACCATCGCTGAAGCGTTCGGTGCTCTGGGGGTAGCAGAGCTGTTCACGCAGGCTGCCCAGCAGCATGTAGGGCTTCTGCGGAATGAACATCAGCTCGCCCACAGGCGGCCGGTGCACCCGGCCGGCGGCGGCAGGCCAGAGGCCACTCACCAGGCGCAGGAAGGAGGTCTTGCCACAGCCGGAAGGACCCACCACCAGCAGGCGCTGACCGGGGCCCACCTGCAGACTGAGGTCGTGAACCAGCAGCCGGCTGCTGCGCGGCGGCACCAGATCCACATGGCTCACCAGGATTGAATCCGGCGATTCAGCGGCGGATTCACCCCCTGAGGCCGCCCAATCCTGGTCAGCAGCCGACTGGGCTGCGACGTCGCCACTGATCGACTCCACCTTGCCCTGGAAGCCCTCCAGACGGCTGATCGAGGCCGAAAACGCGGCAAGGCGATCGATGTTGTTGACGATATAGCTCACGGAGAACAGCACCTGGGAGAAGGCGATGCTGGCCTGACCAAACACACCGAAATCAACCTGCTTGGCGAAGTAAATGGGTGCGATCACCAGCCAAGGCAGAAAGCGGGAGAAATAATCGTAGGAGCGCTGGATCACACTGATCAAGGCCTCCCAGATGATCAATTTGTTGTAGTTCTGGATGACGCCACCCAGGCGGCGCGATCCTTCTTTCTGCTCCTGCTGCTCACCGCGATAGAAGGCGATCGACTCGGCATTGTCGCGGATGTGAACCAATCCATAACGGAAATCGGCCTCCAGCTTCAGCTGCTGGTAGTTGAGGTTCACCAACTTGCGACTGGCAAACACGATCAAAGCCGTACCGCCCACCGAATAGGCCAACAGCCACAGGGCCAAAGTATCGTTGATACTCCAGAGTACGATAATAAAACTGAAGAAGGTCAGCAAGGCGGAGATGATCTCCACCGTCACACTGAGGCTTGTCGCCGTGAAACTGGCCGCATCCTGCGAGATTCGCTGGTCTGGATTGTCAATTTCCTCGACGCTTTCGTCATTAGGATTGAGAACGTAATAGGCACGGTTGGTGAGATAGCGGCCCAGCATTCTCTCGCTCAACCACTCGCGCCACATCAGCCCCAGCTTGGGGATCAGGTAACTCTGCAGAGCCCGGATCGGCAAAGCCAACATCAGGCAGAAGGCATAAATCGCCACAATCTTCCAGAACTCCTCGGCCTTGTAGGCCACCAGGGCGTTCTCAATGTTGCGGGCGACAAAGCTGATGCCCACATTGATGCCGTTGATCACCAGGATCAGCAGCGTGATCACCCCCAGCAGCAACCAGGGCAGCCAGCGTCCCTGGCGCAGCTTGGCCCGTGCGGCCCCAAAACAGAGCAGGCCGGCGCCGAACAGCACCATCACCACCTTGCCGTAGGGGCCCGCCCAGATCGACGCCACCTGCTGGGGAACCCCCGGCAGGAAGCGGGCCTGCAGTTCCGGAATCCAGGCGCCGCTGGCCGCCATCACCGCCGTCAACAGCAGCAGGGTGAAGCCCACCACCACTGCGATCAGAGCCACCACCAGCAACAGAAACTGGCCGGAGCTGGCGCCGTTGTCCAGCGGCAGGAAATAGGGCTGGGCCAGACGCTGCAGCTTGCCCAGCTGGTCGCGGAAAGCCTTGAAGGGGGTCATGGAGCCTGGCAGATCAGCGCATTGTCGCCGCTCGCCCCGCCCAGTTGCGGTAGCGACAGGCCCAGGCGGTGGACACGGGACAGGCGATGGCGGCCCCCGGAGTTGTTCAACCCGGCGGCCAGGCCAGCGGCCTGCCGCCGATCACATGCACATGCAGATGAAACACCGTCTGGCCAGCCTCCGCCCCGCTGTTGATCACGGTGCGCCAGCTGCTGAGTCCCTCCTGCTGGGCCACCTTGGCAGCCACCAGCAGCAGATGGCCCAGCAGCGCCTGGTGCTCTGGCGTCGCCTCGGCGAGCTGGGTGATCGCTTCCCGTGGAATCACCAGCACATGCACCGGCGCCTGGGGCGCCACATCGCGGAAGGCCAGGCAGAGATCGTCGCTGTAGACCGCGTCACAGGGAATCTCGCCCCGCAGGATGCGGCCGAAGATCGTGTCACTGGACATGGCCTGCTTGGCGCCCTTGCGGCGGCGGATGGGACAGGGGGTGGCACTGGTGTGCAGTGATCCCTTGAGCTGATGTTGGCACGCTGCAGCGGTGCGGCCCTGCGGGGGCTGGAGGCCGTGGAAGTCTCGGTGGAGGTGGACATCGCCCCGGGCTTGCCGGGCCTGCAATTGGTGGGCCTGCCGGATGCGGCGGTGCAGGAGGCGCGTGAACGGGTGCGGGCAGCGATCCGCAACAGTGGCCTGAAGGTGCCGCTCACCCGGGTGGTGGTGAGCCTCGCCCCGGCGGATCTGCGCAAGGCGGGGCCGAGCTTTGATCTCCCGATTGCCCTGGGACTGCTGCTGGCCAGTGGCCAGCTGGCACCAGAGCAGCTCCAGGGCATCTGGAGCGCAGCGGAACTGGGCCTCGATGGCCGTCTGCGCCCGATCCGCGGCGTGCTGGCCCTGGCGATGGCGGCCCGCGCCGCCTCAGCGCGGGGTCTGCTGGTGCCGGCGGCCAATGCCGCCGAAGCGGCCCTGGTGGAGGGCTTGGCGGTCTGGGGGGCCCAGGATCTGCGCGAAGTGATCGCCGTGCTCCGTGATCCGGCCCAGATTCCTCGGGCCCGCGCCGCGATCGCCCAGCCCGCCGCCAGCCGCGGCCCAGACCTGGTGGATGTACGCGGCCAACCCCATGGCCGCCGGGCCCTGGAGATCGCCGCGGCAGGGGGCCATCATCTGTTGCTGGTGGGGGCGGCGGGCAGCGGCAAAACGATGCTGGCGCGGCGGCTTCCCGGGCTGCTGCCACCGCTGGAGGCAGCTGAAGCGCTGGAGCTCACCCGGCTGCACTCCGTGGCGGGTCTGCTGGTGGATGGGGGCAACCTGATCAGCCAGCGTCCGTTTCGCAGCCCACACCACAGCTGCTCAGGCGCGGCCCTGATCGGGGGCGGCACGATTCCGATGCCAGGCGAAGTCAGCCTGGCCCACCATGGGGTGCTGTTTCTCGATGAACTGGCGGAATTTCGCCGCGACGTCCTCGATCAGCTGCGCCAGCCCCTGGAGGAGGGCGACGTGCTGATCAGTCGCACCCGGCAACGCTGTCGTTTCCCCTGTCGCATCACCCTGGTGGCCGCCACCAATCCCTGCCCCTGTGGCCGCTATGGCGAGGCCGATGACAGTTGCCAATGCGCTGAAAGTCTGCGGCGGCGCTACTGGAATCGGCTGTCAGGGCCCCTGCTGGATCGCCTCGATCTCCAGGTGGTGATGCGGCGGCCACCGGCCCGGGAGTTGGCCAATGGGCTGGTCAGCAGCAGTCAGCAGGCCAGCGTCGATGCCGCCGCCAGGGAGCAGCCTGAAACCAGCGCGGTGGTGGCCCAGCGGGTGCGCCAGGCCAGGGCCCGCATGGCAACGCGCAATCCGGGCGGTGGCTGTAACGCCCAGATGGCCGCAGAGGCCCTGCCGCAGGTGCTGGGCCTGGAGTCGCCGGGCCGCCAACTCTGGGAGCGAGCGATGGAACAGCGCCGCCTGTCAGCCCGCGGCGGCATGCGGCTGCTGCGGGTGGCCCGCACAATTGCCGACCTGGCCGGACAGCCGACCGTGGGAACGGCAGCCATCGCCGAAGCCCTCACCTTCCGCAGCTTCGACCTGGTGTCCTCGGAACCCTCCGTTGCTCGGAGGTCGGGCTGAACCAGGGCTGGATCAGCGATCGCCAAGCCTGAGGCGCCGCGGGAAAGGACTGCACTGGCCTCCCTGTCGCTGACCCCTACCGACCACGACATCCTCGGCAACGTGGCGTGGCTCCTGATGCGACCTGCAGGTGCTTTGTTTGGTTGTTCTCAGGGCGGGAACTGAACGGTTCACACAGCGTGCGGCTGGCAGCTGTCGCGTGCCGTACACCAGATGAGATGGCCCCGCTATATCGATCAGAGCCAGGTTGGCAAGGCTGCCAACCGTCAGCCCACTGCAGGCGTACGTGCGCTGCGAACGAAGCGATGAGTCTGCTGCTGTCCCGGCCCAGGCCTTGAGGCGTCACTCAAACTGCTGAGCACCTGCCACGACAGCAAGGCCAGCCCAGCCAGCCGATCAGGATATTCACCCCCCCCCGAAAAGCCTGGCTGCTGCCGGCAACCGGCACCAACAACACAACGACAACCAATCAGCCGGGGGCCGACCTGAGCCGAATCCCCCTGGTTGCCGGATCAGCGGCGACGACGACGCTGCTGAGCTTTGCGCTTGTACTTCTCGGTGGGGGTCTCGTGGTGCCGCAGCCGCTTCAGATCAGCGAAGATGCCGGCCTTCGACACCTGGCGCTTGAAGCGACGCAGAGCCGATTCAATCCCTTCGTTTTCGCCGACAGTGACCTGGGTCATGAAATGCTGCTGGAGCGTCGCAAGCACGACAATCTAGCAAGTCCCCCGACCGCCCTGTTCAGAGCGCGGGGGGAGCCGCTGGCAGAGGGGCGGCCGCAGCCGGGGCCGCCTGGAGTGGGATTGGAGCCGAGGGACTGGGGACGTTCAAGGACTCGGACGCCGCCACGGGCGCAGCGGCAGACCCAGAGGCCGAGGAGCCCAGGCCTGGGACCGAAACTGGAGCAAGGCCAGGCGTGGTGTCTGAGCTGACCGCTGGGGCGGTGGTGACCCCAGGCCAGGCCTCACTGAACAGGTAGACGTGGCCGAGGTTGCGGCCGCTGAACTGACGGCGCATCAGCCGCCAGCCAGGCTCAAAATCCAGTTTGTGAAAACCGCTGGCCCCCCCCCCGGCCCTGGCCACCACCATCTCGGGGCCTGCCCCGGCCTTGGTCGGCAGGGCGATCAGGAGCGTGTCGCTGGCCTCGCTGCGCACCAGCACCCGATAGGCGCCCGCCAGATCGCTGGGCCCCACCCGCACGGAATAACCATTGGCATCGATATAGCGACTGCAGATGCCGGTGAAATCAAAGGTGGCCAGGAGCGGATTCACGGCGGCTGGCTTGCTTTCACCGATGGCGAAACAGGGCTTGCGGTCGTTGACCTGCTCATAGATGTTGAGCTGATAGCGGCCGCTGCTACCAACTGGTGAAGCCACCAGCACGAACTTCTGGGGCTCCAGTTCGGCCGCCCCGAACATGGATTGGGCCACGGCGCCACCGGGACAGAGGGCAGCGAAAGCCAAGGTGACGGAAACGGCAACAGAGCCAGCAGCAGCCCCGGAGCGGGCAACAGCCGTGCCGGCCTGGGTCAGGGGGCCCCTGCGGCGAGGCCATACGGGAATCAGGGAAGAAAACACGTCGCTCCGGTGGGTCAGGGTGCTGGTCGGCCTAGGCAATCGTATGCAGGCCGGCGGCCCCGCACCAGCCCCCAGAGCCCGATCTCAGACCGGCCTGTGGCCAAGCCCCCGCGATGGCGGGCGATTCAGGACGGAGATGGTCTGTTGATGCGGATCGCCACCAGCAAGGTGAGCAGGGTTCCGGGCAGGCTGGCGGCCAGGATCCAGCGCGTGGCCTGGAGCCCCAGATCGGGTTCGCCATAGGCCAACTCAAAGATTGAACCGGTGGCGGCAATACCCAGCACACAGGCCAGGGCCAGAAACAGTCCGGCCAGGGGTTTCATCGGCATCGAAACTTCAGCGGAGGGACTGGACGTGCTGGCGCTCGAAGCCCTGCTGCTGCAAGCCTTCGTTGAGGCTCAGCTCATCGGTGACCCGATCCACGAACAGAACCCCCTGGAGGTGATCCAGCTCGTGCTGGATGCAGCGGGCCAGCAGGCCATCGGCCTTGATGCGCCGGGGCCGGCCGTATTCATCACGAAAGCTCACCTCCACGGTGGAGGGCCTCACCACATCGAGGTACACCCCCGGAATGCTGAGGCAACCCTCTTCATAGGTGTTGAGGGAGGCTCCGGCGGCGGCGATCTCCGGGTTGATCAGCACGATGGGCGGATTGGCGGCCTCCTCGAAATCGAGATCGATCACCAGCAACTGCTTCTGCACACCCACCTGCGGCGCAGCCAGGCCGATGCCCCGGGCCGTGTACATGCAACGCAGCATGTCGCGAGCCAGATCCCGGATGGATTCATCCACCTTGCTGATCCGACGGGCTGCATGGCGCAGCTCCCGATCGCCGAGCTGATGGATGGCCAGAGGAGGCTTCTCGAGCGGCTGCTTCGGCACCATGAGGCTGCGGAAGCTCTGATCGGCCTTTCGCGCCAATTGGGCGAAGCTACGCGCCAAGGGGTCACCTGAAACATCGGGTCTCATTGTAGGAGTCGCCGCTGGGAGAAAGGGTTGGGGGGAGCAGGGGATCAGCCGCGCGACCAGAGCGGCGCCCTGAAGATCAACCAGAGACCAACCAGCCCCTGGAGCAGCAGGCCAGCCAGCCCGCAGCGCTGAGCCCTAACGAGGCCGAGGCCAGACTCTTCAAGACCAACCCAGCAACGACGGCCTGAGCAGCGGCATGCCGACCCCACCCAAGACCGCGACCACCACCCCCGTACCCACCCCCCTCGCCGCCACCCTGGTGGTGGCGGCGAGCCCGGCGCTCCGGGAACCCCGTCTGGCTGGCGGACGCCTGTTCTGGCTGGAACAACGGCCAGGTGAACAGGGCCGCACCACCCTGCTGATGCAGGCCGCCGGGGCTCCCCCCCAGGAGCTCACTCCCGGCCGCAACCTGCGCAGCCGGGTGCACGACTACGGCGGCGGCTGCTATGCCGTAGCCGGGCCCACCGTGGTGTTCAGCGACGACAGCGATCGTGGTCTCTGGCGCCTTGAGCTGGGCGCCGCCGGCAGCGCGGCTCCCCTGGCGGAGCCGCAGCGTCTCACGCCCCCAGCCGATCCCCAGCAGCCCAGGGCCTTCGCCGATGGCCTCATCGATCCACAGCGGAGCCGCTGGATCGGTGTGATCGAACAGCACGGCCGCGACCAGCTGGTCAGCGTGCCCCTGACGGGCGGCGAGCCGCAACCGCTCCACACTCCCGCCGATTTCATCGGCTATGCGGTGCTCAGCCCCTCCGGCAGCCACCTGGCCTGGGTGGAGTGGCAGCAACCCTTCATGCCCTGGGAACGCAGCCAGCTGTGGCTGGGCCGGTTCGATCCGGCCGGCCAGCTGGTGGACGTGCGTCGCCTGGCGGGCTCAGACGCGACCGCTGCCGAGGCGATCTCGATCTTTCAGCCCCTCTGGGCGGGCCCGGATCTGGTGGTGGCCAATGACCGCAGCGGCTGGTGGAACCTGGAGCGGCTCGACCAGGCCGAAACCCTGGCCGCTGGCGCCGAACCCCACTGGCAGCCGCTGCTGCCGATGGCGGCGGAGTTCGCCATGCCGCAATGGATCTACGGCATGCGCACCACCGCCTGGGATGGCCAGCAGCTGCTGGCGGCGGCCTGCCGCAACGGCTGCTGGGAACTGGGGCGACTGTCGCCAAGCGCGACGGGTGAACTGCCGCTGCTCTGGCAGCCCCTGGAGCTTCCGTTCAACGATCTGGCGGCCCTCGACGCCGAGGCGGGTCGCCTGGTGGCCGTGGCCGCCGCCCCCGACCGCAGCTCGGGCCTGCTGGATCTCGACACCGCCAGCGGCCAGTGGCGGCACCAGCCGGCCGCCGCCGATCCCCTGGAACCGGCCGCGATCAGCCAACCGCAGGATCTCTGGTTTGAAGGCCACGGCGGCCTCCCCACCCAGGCCTGGTATTACCCGCCGGCTGGTGGATCCCACCCCGAAGCCCCCTTGCTGGTCAAGGCCCACAGCGGCCCCACCGCCATGGCCCGCACCGGATTGAATCTGGCGATCCAGTTCTGGACCAACCGGGGCTGGGGGGTGGTGGACGTGAACTACGGCGGCTCCACCGGTTTCGGGCGGGCCTACCGCGAGCGGCTCAACGGCCAGTGGGGCGTGGTCGATGTGGCCGACTGCACCGCCGCCGCCCGGGCCCTGGTGGCTGCAGGCCAGGCCAGTGCCGAGCGCATCGCCATGGAGGGCGGCAGTGCCGCGGGTTTCACGGTGCTGGCGGCGCTCTGCCACGACGACACGATCCGGGCCGGGGCCTGCCGCTATCCCGTCACCGACCTGGCGGCCCTCGTTGGCGGCGATCATCGCTTCGAGGCGCGCTACTTCGATGGCCTGATCGGTGCCTGGCCGGCCGCCAAGGCGACCTACGAGGCCCGCTCGCCGCTGCACCAGGCCGAGCGCATCCGCTGCCCGGTGATCCTGTTCCATGGCCTCGACGATCGGGTGGTGCCACCGGAACAGAGTGAACAGCTCGCCCTGGCGCTCCGTCAGCAGGGTGTGGCTGTGCAGTTGCACCGGTTCCCCGGCGAAGGCCATGGCTTCCGCAGCGGCGCCGTGCAGCAACAGGTGCTCGAGGCCAGCGAAGCCTTTTTCCGCCACCACTTACAACTAGAACAAGCCCAGATCGAGCAAGCCCAGATCCAGCCAGACCAACGCGGTCCCGACCAACGCGACCCCAGCCAGCTCAACGACTTGCCCGACGACCGATTAGGCCTTGACGGGTCAAAGATACGCAGCTCCCAGCGGGATGGACTCCCAGGATGATGACCACGATCACGGCGGCACTGCCGCTCTTCGGCCTTGCCCTGGGGCTGCTGTTGGCCCTGCTGGCGGTCGGCAGTTTGCTGGGCAAGCTGCTGGGTATGCACCGCTGGGGGATTCCGGAAGCGCTGCTGGCCGGCTCCCTGGGGCTGCTGCTCGCCCCCAG
>CAIZOZ010000038.1 GCA_903934745.1 uncultured cyanobacterium | reverse complement strand
CTCCAGATCCAGCAGGAACGCATCACGCAGCGCCTCGGCACCGTCTCCTCCACCAGCGAGCTCAACGCCCTCCTGCCCCCCAGCGCCGGCACCGGCCAGGCCACCGCATCCCTCGCGCAACGCCGCGCCGCCATCCAGCAGTCCCTCGCCAACGAACAGCGCAATCTCAGCCGCCGCCTCCATCAAGAGCGCCGCCAGCGCCAGCTGAACCTGCTGATCAACGGCCTGCGCGTCCTGCTCACCGCCCTGGCCACCGCCCTCTTCTTCCGCCTACTCGCCCAACCCCAGGCCGAGCTGCTGGCACAAACCGCACGCACGCTGGTGGGGCTCTGAGGCGAGGACGGCCTGGCCTGGTGCCGCTGGCACGCTCCTGGCGCGATGCCGCTGGCACGCGTCAGTGGAACGGCGCCGCCGGATAGGGCCGCAGGTCCACCGGCTCGATCTTCAGCCAGGCGGTGCTGTTCTGCACCCGCGCCTTGCGCTCCACCATGTGCATCAGCGTGTAGCGGCTGCTGCGCACCTGCTCCCGCAGCGCTTCCTGCTGCTCGGCGGGGGTGACGGACAGCAGCATCAGCGGCACCTTGCCCGCGTTCAACTGGGGCACCAGCAGCTCCAGCAGCGCATAGGAGGGGAACGAGGTCGAGGCCGAGTCGATGAACACCGAGCTGCTGGCCGCCATCTGGGGCAGAAAGTGCCCCAGGATCGCCAGGATGTCATTGGGCCCGTGGCGGAAGTCGGAGAACAGCAGATCCAGCTTCTGCTCCATCGCCGGGTACGGCGGCATCGCCCGCCCAATGAACTCGAGCTGGTTCTCCAGGCCGAACTGCCCAATCAGATCGGCCATGTAACCGGCGAAATCCAGCGCTCGCTGCCCGGCCGTGAACAGCTCGGGCGAGTGGCCCAGAATCTCGGGCCAGTCCTGGCCATTGTCGATCGTCCAGATCTTGCCGGCACCGATCTCCTTCAGCGCCTGGGCCACCCACAGCGCCGTGACCCCCAGCCCCGTGCCCAGTTCCAGCACATTCAGCGGCGCCTGCATCTTCACCAGGGCGTAGAGAAACACCGCCCAGTCCTCGGTGCCGTAGACCGGCCCGATGCGCTCGCTGAACGCCCTCAGCTGGCCGAATGCCTCGGCTGCGGATTCAGGAGGAATGGATTCAGAGGTCATGGATTCAGAAGTTATGGAGCCGGCACCTGGGGAAAGAGATCGAACGCCAGGCTCAGGCGCGGCTGCGCACTGGAGAACGGCACGGTGTGATGCCAGTGCCAGGAGGGAAAGATCACCAGCAGACCAGGTTCCGGGGTGATGGCCTGCGCTGGCAATGGTTGCGTCAAGGGAAACAGTGGGTCGGGCACCCCGAAGCAAAGGTTGCCCGCCGCGTCGTCCAGTCGCTGCACCACCTCGGGCACGGCGGCGTAGTACACGGCACTCAGCAGACCGCTGGGGTGAAGGTGGGGCGTTTCGTAGCCGCCCGCGTGCATCAGCACCGCCCAGCCCCGCAGCTCCAGGGCGCCATCGATCAGCCGGCCCAGCGGGTGGGGCCGCTGGCGCAGGGCCTCGAGGTAGCCGCGCAGCCGCTCCAGGATCCACCAGGCCAGCGGCGGGATCGGCCCGGAGGCGTTCTCCAGCAGGTTCTCGATCCGGCGGCCGTTGTGGGTCGCCTGGCCGTGGTGTTCCCCCAGGTCCGGGTGCTGGCGCACGTAGGCAAGGATCGCTGCGTTGAAGGCGCTGACGCTGCTCCAGCCCTCCGGCGCCTGCTCCAGCCGCTGGGCGCTCAGCCAGGCACCGGTGGCATCGAGGGGAGCCGCCTCCGCCGCGCGGCCGAGGTTGCGCAGGGCGAGGCAGCGCAAGGCCAGGTCGTAGCCGTCGTAAGGCCGCTGCAGGCGGTGGGCCTCCAGCCGCTGCAGGGCCAGCTCCGCTTCGCCGCGCTGCAGATGCAGGCCCACCAGCGCCTGATGGGCGGCGTCATCGCCGGGCTGGAGGGCCAGGGCCTGACGCAGGCTGATTTCCGCTTCAGCCAGCCGGCCCTGCACCAGGCGCACTTGGCCGAGGTGGTAGTGAGCCTGCGGCAACCGGGGCCAACGCCGGGCCAGGGCGCCGTAGCCCTCAGCCGCAGTCTCGAGCCCGCCAAGGTCCTGCTCCAGCAACCAGCGGTTCAGTTGCACCAGCGGCTCATCCGGCAACAGAGCACTGGCCTGCAGCGCCAGCGGCAAGGCCTCGGCACTGCGGCCCAGCACCCGCAGCAGGCCCGCCAGATTCACTGCCACATAGGCATCCCCTGGCGCCAGGCAGCGGGCCTGCTCCAGCGCCTGCTGGGCCAGCCGATAGCGCTTCTGCTCCAGCGCCGCGATCCCCAGCCCCAGCCAGGCCTGGACAGCGGTGGGTTCGGCACGCACCAATTGGCCAAAGACCCGGGCGGCCTGCGGCCAGTCACGCCGCTCCAGGGCCTGCTGCCCCATCTGCAGCAGGGTTTCGAGGCTGCGAGGGCTGCTCAGCGAGGGCATGCTGCCGGCCATGGCCGGCCCCGAAGGAGTCGCCATCGATCAGACCGGCCCCGAGGTGAGGGCAGAGCAGGGGCTTGCTTCAACGGCCGGCGTCGCTTCAGCGGGCTGAGTGAGCCGCTCACCATGGCCCCACAAACCCAGTGGACCAGCGGGTTTCGCAGGGAAATCCATCGCTGAAGGATAGGTCCAGCAGTGGCCCGACCGGCTGCAGACGCTGATCCAGCAGGCCCGCAGCAACCAGAGTCGCTCGGCCGCCTGAGATCAGCTGATGCCATGCGAGGGCCAGTATTGCCGCGAACATCCCAAGGCCCAGGCCCGTTCCG
>CAIZOZ010000037.1 GCA_903934745.1 uncultured cyanobacterium | reverse complement strand
GATCCATCAATCCGGCGTGCGCATCGATCCCCTGGCCCACTCAGCCCTGCCGGATGCGGAGGCCCGGGTGATCCGCAACCTGATGGAGCGCATCGACAGCCTGGAGAACGACCTGGCCCGCACCCAGGCCTGCCTGCGGGAAGTGGCCGCTGGCCGGCCGCTGGCGGAGCCCTGTGCGGGACGCGCTCAGAACCTGCGCGATCGGGAGATTCTGGAGTTTCTGGGGGAGGAATCCTGAGGGGCAACATCAAGGCTGCTGGCGCCAGGCCAGGCTGCAATCCGCCCCACTTCTCCTATGCCAATCTGAGCGCACCCATCTGAACCGACCGCCTGTCTGGACCGACGGGAGCAGTCACCAATCGCCTCGACATCAAAGAGTTGCCAACAGCCCCCACCGCCATGCGTCTTCGCTTCGCTGATCGCCTCTGGAAACACAGAGAGCTGTGCTGGCAACTCACCGTGAGAGAAGTGATTGGCCGCTACAAGGGATCAGCCCTCGGCTGGCTCTGGAGTCTGCTGACACCACTGCTGATGCTTGCCGTCTACACCTTTGTGTTCTCCGGCATTTTCAAGTCTCGCTGGGACAACCTCAGCGGCTCTGGAACCATGGTGTTTGCCACCAACCTGTTTGCCGGCCTGATTGTCTTTAACGTCGTCGCCGAATGCCTCAACAAGGCCCCCCAACTCATTCCGGAAAACAGGAACTACGTCACCAAGGTCATTTTTCCGCTCGAAATCCTCTCGGTCGTCACCGTCGCTTCGGCTGGCTTCCATGCCGCAACCAGCCTGCTGGTGCTGGCAGTGTTTCAACTGATCACAGCCCACAGCATCCCGATCACGGCCCTATGGCTACCGCTGCTGTGGATCCCGCTGTTCTGCTGGTCGTTGTCACTCTCGTGGGCCCTCTCAGCGCTGGGGGTTTATCTTCGCGATGTCGGGCAAATCGTAGGCGTAGTCACCAATATGCTGATGTTCCTAAGTGCTGTATTTTACCCACTCAGCGCCCTGCCGCCAAACTGGCAACCCATCCTTGGCCTCAACCCTTTGGTCTGGGCCATCGAGCAGACAAGGCATATCCTGATCAGAGGCATCATGCCCAATCTATTCACGCTGAGTATCGTGATTGTGATCAGCATCTGCCTCTGTGAGTTCTGCTATCGAACCTTCACCATCGCCCGTCGGGGTTTCGCCGATGTCCTCTGAAACAAGCCTGGCACTGAGGGCGCATGATCTCAGTAAGAAGTATCGGATCTATGCCCATCCACGCGACCGTCTATTTCAGGCACTATGGCGATCAAAGCAAACCAGATTTCAGGAGTTCTGGGCCTTGCAACCGCTCAACCTTGAGCTGAAGCGCGGACGCACTCTGGGCATCGTCGGCCGCAACGGGTCTGGCAAAAGCACGCTGCTACAACTGATTTGCGGCACGCTGACCCCCACCACAGGCTCCGTCGAAACCCATGGACGCATCGGAGCGCTGCTGGAGCTAGGCAGCGGCTTCAATCCCGAGTTCAGTGGACGAGAAAACGTCTACCTCAACGCCTCCCTACTGGGCTTACGCCGAACCGAAATTGACCAGCAAATCGACGATATTCTCGCCTTCGCAGACATCGGAGACTTCATTGATCAACCCGTAAAAACCTATTCCAGCGGCATGGCGGTGCGGCTGGCATTCGGCGTGCAAGCCCACATCAATCCCGACCTGCTGGTTGTCGACGAAGCCCTGGCCGTGGGCGATGAGCTATTTCAGAAAAAATGCTATGCCTACATCGAAAAGCTGAAAGAAAATGGCACCTCCATCCTGCTGGTAACCCACAGCTGCCCGCAGATTATTCAGCATTGCGACGAAGCCCTGCTGCTCCACAAAGGCCGCAGCCGCATGCTGGGCAAGCCAGCCACCGTGACGGTGATCTATCAGCGCCTGATCAACGCCCCAGACCACGAATGGGATCGAACGATTGAGGAGCAGCATCAGCTCAGCGAAAAGCAACAAAAACCAAAGCCAGCAGCTGCAGAGCAGAAGCCAGCCGAAGACGGCGAGTCAGCGCCGAAGCTAATTATTAAGGATCAGCCGATTGACACAAAAATCGAAGCCTGGCTCGATACCAATCTGCGCCCAGATTCCACGGTGATCTATCCGGATCTTGGTGCACGCATTGAAGAGTTGCGCATCCATCTCCTCAGTGGCGAGGAAGTGAACCACATTCCCTTTGGCAAGGATTTCAGTCTGAGCTTCGATTACTTCGCATCAGAAGAAGTGAAAGAAG
>CAIZOZ010000036.1 GCA_903934745.1 uncultured cyanobacterium | reverse complement strand
GACATCCAGGAACTCTGTCTCGAAGGCGACGACTTCCGGTTGGAGGTGCGTCGCAATTTGCCCGCCGCCGCTCCGGTGGCGATGGTGCAGGCTCCCGTGCTGGCGCCGCTGCCTTCGCCCCAAGCCGTCGCCGCCCCGGCGACCTCCCCGTCGGTGCCGCCGCCGGCGCCAGCGGCGGTTCGCAGTGATCTGCAGGCGATCACCGCCCCCATGGTGGGCACCTTCTACCGCTCCCCGGCCCCTGGCGAACCGGCCTTCGTCGAGGTGGGCAGCCGCATCAGCGCCGGCCAGCCCGTCTGCATCCTCGAGGCGATGAAGCTGATGAACGAGCTGGAATCAGAGATCAGCGGCGAAGTGGTGGAAATCCTGCTGGAAAACGGCACCCCGGTTGAATTCGGCCAGGTGCTGATGCGAATCAAGCCCTCCTGATCAGCCTCGGCGGCGAATGTTCAGCCCAGCTCCCGCGCTGTGGCCAGAGCCGCCGCCATGCTTTGGGGCCTGGCCAGACCCTTGCCGGCGATGGCGAAGGCGGTGCCGTGATCCGGGGAGGTGCGCAGAAACGGCAATCCCAGCGTGGTGTTCACCGCCGCATCAAAGGCCAGCAGCTTCAGCGGGATCAGGCCCTGGTCGTGGTACAAGGCCAGATAGCCATCGGGTCCGCCTGCTCCCGTGCGCCAGGCCGCAGCGGCCTCCAGCCAGCAGCTGTCGGGGGGCAGGGGCCCCTCCAGGTCCACCTCGGGATGGCGACGGCGCCATTGTTCCAGGCAGTCCAGCAGCCAGTCCTGTTCCTCCCGGCCCAGCCGTCCGCCCTCGCCCGCATGGGGATTGAGGCCGGCCACCACCAGCCGCGGCCGGGGCTCAAAGCGCTGGCAGAAGGCCAGCAGCACCTCCAGCTTGTCGCTCACCAGCTGGCTGGTGAGTTGGCCTGAGACGGCCGCCAGGGGGATGTGGCTGGTGGCCAGCAAAGTGTTGAACCGCCAGGCGCCGGCAGGGCTGCGGGCCGTGAACAGCATGGAGGCCGCAGCCACTCCGGCCAGTTCCGCCAGCCGTTCGGTCTGGCCGGGGTAGTCGTGGCCGGCGGCATGCCAGCTGCTTTTGGCGATCGGCGCCGTCACCAGGGCATCACAGTCGCCGTTGAGCACCAGCCGGGTGGCCTCGCTGAGCCATTCAAAGCTGGCCGCTCCGGCGGCAGCGCCGCTTTCGCCCGGGCTGATCGCCTCAGCGAGGGGCAGATCCAGGATCTCGAACTGGGCCGGATCCGCCAGGCGGCTGAGGCCGCGCAGGTGCTGGTAGCTCTGCTGCAGCCACTGGCGGCAGCCCACCAGCACCACCTCCCCAGGGGGCTGCTCCCCCGCTTCGTCGGCCAGGGCCCCGAGGGTGACCTCCACGCCGATGCCGGCTGGATCACCCAGGGCAATGGCAATCCGCCGGGGTCTGGGGTTCGATGGAGGTTGATCGCTGTCGTTGTGGCCGATGTTGCGTCTGATGCTGCTGGGAACCATCTTGCTGGTGATCGGACTGAGCTTCCGCAATGGTTGGGTCGTGGTGAACTGGAACAAAATGTTCACCGACATCAACCTGCCCTTCCTGGGCCAGCCCGAACCGGCGCGGACGTTTCAATTGCATGGCCAGTGAGGCCTGGGTTGCTCTGTCAGGGTCAGTCCAGCCAGGGCCAGGCCAGTGAGGGCCTGCCGATGTAGCGCCAGCACAAACCTTGAGGACGCCCCCAGCGCCGCCAGGTCAGGGACTCTTGCCAAGGACTGTGGCTAGGAGCTGGTGGCACGCCGAGCCGCCTGAGCCCTGCCTGCGTGGGATTGGCCAGCCAACCAGCTGCATCATCAACGTCTTGATTGCGGCCCACGGGCTTGCAAGCGGTGGTTTCACGCGCTCGGTTCAAGGCGCGTTCGGTTCAACGCATAGGCGGCTCCAAGGCCGCTGGGTCTGTGGCGGGCTGATCGAGAGCGCTCAGAATCGCCCGGTACCCTTCGCGGAAGCTCGGGTAACGCAGGCTGTAGCCCAGTCCCTGGCGCAGCAGGGTGCTGCTGACGCGGCGGTTCTCGCTCCAGAAGCTGCGTGCCATCGGACTCATCGTCGCCGCGATCTGGTGGTAGGGCTGCAGCACGGGCAGTTTGCAGTCCAGCAGCTGGGCGGCGTAGCCGAGGGTTTCACTGGAGGAGCAGGGGTAGGCATCGGCCAGGATCAAGGTGTCGGGCCTCGAGGCGGCCGGCAGCGCCAGGTTGTGCAGCAGCGCCCCGACCAGGTCGTCCACATGGATGCGGCAGAACACCTGGCCGGGCTTGTGGATCAGGCGGGCCGTTCCTTGACGCAGGTCCTGGAAGGGGGTTCGCCCAGGGCCGTAGATCGCCGGCAGCCGGAACAGCTGCAGGGGGAGGTTGCGCTGTCGCCAGGCCTGCTCGCAGGCCAGTCGGGAGCGGCTGCGCTCCAGGCCCGGCACGGTGGCACTGGTTTCATCCACCCAGGCGCCGCCGGTGTCGCCGTAGACGCCGGTGGTGGAGAGATAGCCCAGCCATTGCAGCGGTAACTCCGCCAGCAGGTCGCCGAGCTGATCGAGCACCGGGTCGCGGCCGGCGGCATCGGGGGGGATGGTCACCAGCACGTGGGTGATCCCCTCCAGATCCTCCAGGCTCGGCCTGATCCCCTGGGCCGGGTCGAAGTGCAGCTGGCTCGGCCCAGGGGCTGTGGCCGGCTGCGCCGGCTCGCGGGCCTGGCGGTGGCTGACGGTGGTGGCGATGCCAAGCCGTGCCAGTGCAGTGGCAAAACGATGGCCGGTGTAGCCACCACCCAGCACCAGCACGCGTCCGAAGCGGTCAGCGGCCAGGCCAGCGGCGGCGCTGCTAACGGCCGCCTGGTTTCGGAAGTTGACAGACTGATCTGTCATGAGTACACCTGTATCATCGCGTTCGCCTTCAGCCCGTGACTGCCTCCATCTTTTCTGACGCCGATCCCGTCGGCGTCTTTCCCGGTGCTGCAGCTGCCTTGCCCGTCACGACCGTGGCCGGTGGAGCGGTCCAGGCCCCATCCCACCACCGCCGCTCTTTGCGACCGGCCGCCAGGTCGGTCGCTGAGGCCCATGCCAAGGCGCCCTGGGCTCTGGCGGCCGTGCTGCTACTGCTGGCGCTGCTGGTGGCGCCGGAGCAGCCCCGTTTTCAGGAGGCCATCTGCCATCGCCATAACGGCGTGGCCGCCTGTCGGGTCTGGTGAGTCGGGGTTGTCTGCGCCTGGGCTGCCTGGGGCTTGGTTACCTGCGGCCTGGTTGCCTGCGGCGTGATTGGCTGCGGCTTGATTGCCTGCGGTTGCGAGGCCAGCGCCGCGGCGCTGGCTGTGGCGGTCTTGATCTCAGGTTTGGCCCACTGCAGCAGGCGCGTCGCCAGGCGCATGTCGCCATCGGTCCAGGCCCGCAGGGCCATGGCTCGCCGCGGGTCGTAGAAGCTCTGGCGCCGATACCAGCTGAAGGCGTCGCTGTCCCCCTTGCGGCCATTGCAGCCCAGGCAGGCCGGAACACAGTTCTCGGTCAGGCTCTCGCCGCCACGGCTCAGGGGCTGCACGTGATCGATGGATTCGGAGCGCTCGCCGCAGTACAGGCAGCAATGACCAGTCACCAGGTGGAGCGACTGCCGCCATCGCCGCACGCGCGACTTGGGGCAGAGATCCTCAAGGAACACTCCATCCCTGGCCTGCATCGAAGCGCCGCGGTTGGCGGAAGTTTGCCGCCGGCACGATGGCTGTCAATGTGTCGTGGATTGCACTTTGGCGCTTTGGCCGAACCTCCGGTGCAGATGCGGCTTGGGCCCACCGGTCTGATTGAGGTGGCCTGTCCCTTCGATCAGGTCACCCAGGCCCAGATGCGCAGGATTCGCCCCGGCGGGCGTTGGCTGGCCCGTCGCCAGTGCTGGGAGTTTCCACTCGAGGCCGCGGCCCTGCTCGAGCAGGCCCTGGCCGGTCGCTTCCCGATCAGCGCCGAACTGGCCCAGTGGCTGATCTGGTTGCGCCAGCCCCTGCCACCTCTGCCGCCCCATCGCCAGCTGGTGGCCGCCGCCGCCCTCGATCAGCCCCTGGTTGATGCTCGCCTGTTGTTTGCCCATCAGCGGCTGGCGGCCCGCTGGTTGCTGGCCCGGCGCGGTGCCCTGCTGGCGGATGCGATGGGCCTGGGCAAGACCCTCTCCGCGCTGGCGGCGGCCAGGGCGATGGTGCGCCTGGCCGATTGCCACGTGGTGGTTCTGGCGCCGGCGGGCTTGCATCATCACTGGCGTCAGGAGGCCGCGAGCCTCGGGTTGGTGCTGGAGTTGCACAGCTGGGCGCGGCTGCCAGCCGAGTTGCCGGAAGCGGGCTGCGTGCTGCTCGTCGATGAGGCCCACTTCGCCCAGACGTTCCGATCCGCCCGCACCCAGGCCTTTCTGCGGCTGGCTCGTCATCCCCGCTTGCGAGCCATCTGGCTGCTGAGCGGCACACCGATGAAGAATGGCCGCCCCGCCCAGCTGTTTCCCCTGCTGGCGGCGATTGGCCATCCCCTGGGGAGCGATCAACGGGCATTTGAGGAGCGCTACTGCCAGGGCCATTGGCGCGAGCAGGGAGGGCGTCGCCTCTGGCAGGCGCAGGGGGCCAGCCAACTGGAGGATCTGCAGCGGTTGGTGCGGCCCCTGCTGCTGCATCGGCGCAAGCAGCAGTGCCTCGATCTGCCCCCCAAGCGGCGCCTGGAGCGGGCCGTGGCTCTGGAGGCTGCTGCCGCCCGGGGATTTGAGCATCGTCTCGAGACGCGGGTCGCCGACTACCGGCGGCGGGCCGCCCTGGGCCTGGTGCAGCGGGATGCGGAGGCGCTGGCGGTGTTCACCGCCCTGCGCCAGATCGGTTCGCATTACAAGCTGCCGGCCGCGGCTGAGCTGGTCCGCCAGTTGCTCGCGGCCGGCGAGTCGGTGGTGGTGTTCACTGCCTTTGTGGCCAGCGCCAAGGCTCTGCATCAGGTCTGCGGCGGCGATCAGGCGGCGGTGTTGCTCACCGGTGCGGTTCCGCCCCGTCAGCGCCAGGCCCTGGTCGATCGCTTTCAGGCTGGCCGTCATTCCCTGTTGATCGCCACCTTCGGCACCGGCGGGCTCGGATTCACCCTGCATCGGGCCGGTCATGTGGTGTTGATCGAGCGCCCCTGGACCCCGGGCGATGCGGAGCAGGCGGAGGATCGTTGCCATCGCATCGGCATGCGCGGACCTCTCACCAGCCATTGGTTGCAACTGGGGGTGGCCGATCAGCTGGTCGATGGCCTGATCGCCAGCAAGGCCGAACGGATCTCCCTGGTGCTGCAGAGCCGCCAGCAGCGCGGCCAACGCCAGGCCCTGCCGGCGCTGGTGCGCCAGTTGCTGGACCGTTGGTGACGGGCGGGCGCTGGCTGCTGGCGCCTCAGTCGCGGCAACTGGCGGCCCGTAGGTTCAGGTCGTTGCGCAGCTGGCGATCCAGCTTGTTCTGAGGCACCTTGCGGGCCAACTCCGTGGCCTTGGCGATGTCGCGGCAGGCGGCGGCATTATCGCCAGCCAGGGAGTGCAGCAGGAAGCGTTCGTTGAGGGGCTGGGGTTCTCTGGGGAAGCTCTTCACCACCTCATCGCAGCGCTGGATTGCCTCCTTGATCTGATCAACGTCCACGTGCCGCAGGCAGTCGTCAACGGTGAGTCGCCGCTGGGGCAGGGGCTCCTCGGCACAGCCCACCAGCACAGCCAGCAGCAGGCCGGCCGCGCTGGCGATGCCGCTGGCAGGCCAGAGCCCGCGGCGGGCTCTTATCGAGCGTGAATCAGTTACCGAAGCGATCACTACGTGTCTGGCCACCAGTGCCAGCATTACCACTGCCGCTGGCCGCAGGGGTTGAAGCCTCGGTGGCGCCGGTTGAGCTCGTGACACGGCGGCTGTACAGATCGCCCAGATAGCGACCGCACTCGGGGAAGGTGGTCGGGTTCTGAACCACCGCTTCGGTGATCATCACCGCCGCATGTTCGGGCGAGGTGCGGAACATGCTGGCCGACTGGCGCTTGATCAGGGCGTAGGCCGCCGTCCAGCTGACTTCATGATTGTTGCCGTTGGCTCTCATGAAGCAATACACCTGGGCGCCCTTGGCGCCGGGGGTTTCGCTGGCGGTGACCGCCTCGGCCGGGCTGAGGGCAGCGCCGAGGCCCAGCAGAGCCGCGATCAGCGGCGTGATCGCCGCCCTGGCGCTGAAGCGACGGGACAACCAATGCAGGCGAGCGGCCATGGATCTCGATGAAGGGAGCAATCCCTGGAAGCGGCGCCCAACCTATCGGCTTGCGCCGATCTGTCCAGGCAAAATCTGGTCCAGGTGGTGGCGCACTCAGTGGCTCGGGGGACTGCCCGTGAGCGGGATCACCAGCTTCACCACCAGGGGCAGCACCACCAGCACCGTGATCAGGCGCACGGCATGGAGGGCGGCCACCGCGGCTCCCACCCCGAATTCGGCTCCCACCAGGCTCATGCCGCTGATCCCCCCAGGGGCGGCACCGAGCAGGGCCACAACCGGGTCGATGTGCAGGAGCCGGCTGGACCACAGACCGACCACCAGGCCGGTGGCCACGAGGCTCACGGTGATCAACAGGGCGGGACGCCAGAGTTGGCGCAGCTCGCTGAGGGCGGTGGCCGTCAGGGCCGTGCCGATCACACTGCCGATCGCGATCTCCAGTGCGGTGCGGGTGCCGCTCGGCCACTGGGCCACCTCCAGCCGACCGCTCATGCTCACCAGACCTGCCGCCAGCAGGGAGCCCGCCAGGGGCGCGGCCGGGATGCCTGTGCGCATGGCCGCCAGGCCACCGCTCAGGCCGGCGAGGCCGTAGAGCAGCAGATTCCAGGGAGATGACATTCTTCGGTAAGGGCACCGGTGAACCGGTTCAGTCTGCGTCGTCCCGGTTCAGACTTGAGGCTGTCT
>CAIZOZ010000035.1 GCA_903934745.1 uncultured cyanobacterium | reverse complement strand
GCTCCCGGCGTGTTGATCCCCCGCCAGGAGACCGAAGGCCTGGTGGATCTGGCCCTGGCCAGCCTGCCCGCGGCACTTGTCGGCCATCTGCAGCACGGAGGCCCCGCAGGGGCTGGCAAGCACGATGAGCCAGCCCTGCTCTGGGCTGATCTGGGCACCGGCTCCGGCTGTGTGGCTCTGGCCCTGGCTCGGGCCCTACCGCGGGCCCGGGGGCTGGCGGTGGATTGCTCCGATCTGGCGCTGGCTCAGGCGTCAGCCAATTTCGCCCGCTTCGATTTGGAGGGGATGGTCAGCCTGCGCCACGGCGACTGGTGGAATGCTCTGGAGCCCTGGTGGGGCCAGCTAGATCTGGTGGTGGCCAACCCTCCGTACATCCCCACGGCTTTGATCGCCGGCCTCGAGCCCGTCGTGCGTGACCACGAGCCGCGGTTGGCGCTCGATGGGGGCGCCGATGGACTGGCGGCGATCGGCGCCATCGCCGCTGGAGCCTGCCGGGCTCTCGCTCCGGGAGGGGTGTTGCTGCTGGAGCATCACCACGATCAGAGCCCTGCGGTGCTGGAGCTGCTTGGCCAGGCGGGCCTGATGGCGGCCTCTGCCCATCCAGACCTGGAAGGCACCCTGCGCTTCGCCCGTGCCTACCGGAGCCGCAGCGATGGATGAGGTCCAGCTCGCAGCCCATTTGCTTCAGGGCGGCGCGGCCCTGCTTCCCACCGATACCTTGCCTGCCCTGGCGGTCCACCCCACGGCGGCGGCGCTGATCTGGCAGCTCAAAGCCCGGCCCGCCGATAAGCCTCTGATCTTGATGGGTGCCGATCTGGCCCAGTTGCGCCAGGTTCTTGGCCTGGCCTGGCGGCAGGAGTGGCTCACCCAGGCTGAGGCCACCTGGCCCGGGGCCGTGACCCTGGTGTTGCCGTTCGAGGGCGCCATCACGGCAGCGCTCAACCCGGGGGGGGGGAGCTTGGGGTTGCGCGTGGCCGCCTGTGCGCCGTTGCAGGCCCTGTTGCGGCGCACCGGTCCCCTGGCCACCAGCAGCGTCAATCGTTCTGGCGAGCTCCCGGCCCTGAGCCACACGGAGGCGTTGCGTCAGTTTCCAGCCCTGCCCTGGCTGGAGCCCCTGCCCTGGCCAGGGGCCTCGGGGCAGGCCAGCACCGTGCTGGCTTGGAGGCCTGATGGCGACCATCCTGGGAGCTGGCAGGTGCTGCGTGCCGGTGCGCTGCCTCCCCCCGGGAGTTGAGCGTCTGATGCAGGCCCTGTTGCTGTTGTTGCTGCTGACCCTGGCCTTGAGCTACTGGTTGGTGCAGCCCCTGGCCGGGTTGATCCGGCCGCTGCTGACCCTCTCCTGGCTGGGTTGGGGGCTCTTGGTGGGCCTGCTCTGGCTATTTGCCGGCGATCGGCATGAGGAATAAGCCCGTCGTGGTGGGGCCGAGGCGTGCCTGGCGGGTCTGGTGCCGCCAGTGCCTGGCCTGTGGGCTGGCGTTTCTGCTGAGGGCGCGGGTTCCTGGGCCGCTGCTGGTTTCGATCAGCAGCCTGCGCAGCGATGGCCTCCGGTCCGCCGCCGCCGAAGCGCTTCAGATACTGGGTGTTGATGGCTTCGGCCTGCTCTGTGTTCTTTCCTTCACCCAGCAGCGCAGCCGGGGCCTGGCGCTGCTGGGTGTGATCCGCCCAATCGCCTGATCCCGCTCCGTTGCCGTCTGCTCGGGTTGCTGTTTGACCTGATCAGCCTTGGGAGCCGGGCTTAGGAGCCGGGGGCGTGTCTACAGATCTCATGCCAATCCTTGGAGTTCAGCTTTCCCTGAACATCTGGGCTTCGTCAATGGTGTTCAGCTCAATCGGTGACTCTTTTTGTTAAGCATCCGCAAGCTGCTGGTTCAGGCGGGACCTCTGACTCTTCTGGCAAGATTTCTTCCGAAGCTGGCAATGTCAGATCAACCTCTGATGGGTGTTGTCCTTTTCAAGCAAATCGCAAATTTTTGGTTCTTGTGATCGACGTGCTCCACGCTCATCGTGGGGCATCCAGCCAGTCCAGGGCAACGCTGGTTACGCCACGTCCATCCAGTTGGAGCGGCAGCTGGCTGGGGCGGGAGGGCGCTTCAAGGGCGCCGATTCGGCGAGTCGCTCGGGCGCAGCAGCACCACCACACTGCCGACCAGGACCAGCACGACGAGACCAAGACCGGCGACGATCGGCAGTACCACTTCCGTATCCATCAGCCTGACCAAGGGGGCGTTCATTTTGGCATTCAGGTCCGTTGGCCTTCAGGTGGAGGAGGTCATCAACATGGCTGGATGGAGGTCTGGGGCAGGGCTGCCACCAGCACCTTGTCAATCCGCTTGCCGTCCATGTCCATCACCTCGAAGCGCAGACCATCCCAGCTGAAGTGATCTCCGGCCCGGGGCACCCGGCCCAGCACATGCAGCACGAAGCCGCCGAGGGTGTGAAAACTGCCACTGGCTTCATCAGGCAGGCTGGGGCGCTCCACCAGATCTTTGAATTCATTGATATCGAGGGCGCCATCGAGCAGCCAGGAGCCATCCTCGCGGCGAATGATCTGGGGATCTTCGAGATCTTCGGCCGAGGGCAGATCGCCGACGATTGCTTCCATCAGATCGGTGAGGGTGACTAGCCCCTCGATGCCGCCATATTCATCGGTGACCAGGGCGATGCGAACCCCGGTCTGGCGGAATTGCTCGAGCACAGTGAGGGCTCGAGCCGATTCGGTGATGTAGAGCGGGGGCTGCAACAGCTCCTTCAGGTCCGCCGGGTTGCCCGAGAGCTCGGAGGCCAGCAGATGGCGACCGCGCAGGATGCCGATGCAGGCGTCGAGACTGGCCTGGGCCACGGGCAGGCGGGAGTGGTTGCTGTTGGTGACCAGCTCCAGCTGTTGTTGGCGGGGAGCGTTGAGATCCAGCCAGCAGATTTCGGTGCGTGGCGTCATGATCGCGCGGATTGAGCGATCTCCGAGGCGAAAGACCCGTTGCACCATGTCGTGTTCAGCTTCGTCCAGCACTCCCGATTCGGCCCCCTGGCGGATCAGGGCCTTGATCTCTTCCTCTGTCAGATCCGGTTCCGTGGAGCACTGGATGCCGAAGAGGTTCAGTAGAACGTCAGTGGAGCGGCCCAGAAGCTGCACCAGCGGCGCGGTCCACCTGGCCAGCCAGCGCATGGGTCGGGCCACGGCGCAGGCCACGGCCTCGGGATTGTTCAGGGCGATGCGTTTGGGTAGCAGCTCGCCGATCACCAGCGACAGGTAGGTGATGATCCCAACCACCACAGCAACGCTGATCCCTTCGCTCCAGGCTCGCAGCAGCGGAATCGAGGCCACCACTGGGTGGAGCCGGCGTGCCAGGGTGGCGCCCCCCACCGCCCCGCTGAGGATGCCGATCAGGGTGATGCCGATCTGGACGGCAGAGAGAAAGTCGTTGGGGGAGTTGGCCAGCCTGAGGGCCACCCGAGCTCGGGCATTGCCTTGCTCGGCCAGTTGTTCGAGCCTGATTTTGCGGGCCGAAACCACCGCGATCTCCGAGCCCGAAAAGATGCCGTTGGCAACGATCAGAACAAGGATCAGCACAATTTCGACAAGGACGATGATCACTGGACTGGGGTCTCTGATCGGTAGCTTCCGGGGCCAAGGTTAGCAGGGGCTGCTGTGTTGAATTGGTATGGGCTGGGGCAAGCGGTGATCTGAAATCTCCGTAAAGATGGCTGATTTGAATGAAAGAAATTGCCGATTCCTGCTGCTAATGCAACTGCCGGATGGGCTAGCCACCAGGCTTGGGGCCGTACTCAGGTTCCGATCGCTTCCACCGCGGGGATTGAATCGATCTGCTGCGTACCTGTTGGCCTGCCGCCCCTGCGGCCATAAGGCCGGATCGCCTTGGAAGCTGAGTTTTGCCTCGGTGAAGGCCGTGCGTCATCGTCACCGCTTCTGGCCTGTATCCCCACCCTGTGTGGCTTGGTTGGCTGCTCGGCATTCCAGGTTTTGGGCCTCCAGAGGCTTGAACGGGTTGACCGATGTTCGGCCCAAGGGTGGGGCATGCAGTTCTGTCAGTGCTGCTGCCAGGGCAGCGACTGGAGCTGTCATGCGGTCAGAGCTGGGTTGACCCTGGCGGTTCACACCATGGGGCAGGAGCTGAGCGTTGGCCCACGCCGTCTGGGACCGCCTTCAGCCTGCAGCACTTCCGCTCTCAAGATTCTGCCGTTGCCCGGAGGGGCGGCCGAGCTTTTCAGGGGTGGAGGCGCTGTTGACGCAGCACCTCTGAGGGCTTCTGGCCGAAGCGCCGCAGAAAATCGCGACGGAAGGCCGCCTGGCTCAGGTAGCCGCAATCCTGAGACACCTGGTTCACCGTGAGTCCTGGCCTGGGCTGGCTCAAAATGGAGTGGGCCCGCTCTAACCGCTGGCGGCGCAGCCATTGGGTGGGACCGCAGCCGTAGCGCTGGCGGAAGGCGTACTGCAGTGAGCGGCGGCTGTAGCAGCTGCGGCGCTCGATGTCGCTGAGGCTGATCGGTTCCTGCAGATTCGCCAACATCCACTGCACCAGCGCGTCATGGCTGAAGGGATCGTGTGGCTGCTCCTCCAGGCCAAGGTCCGGGGTGGCGCTGCTGTTGCCCCGGCTGCCACCGTCTCCTTGCAACAACTGTGGCAGCAGCAGCATCACCAGCAGTCGGCGCACCAGATCATCGATCTGCAGCATCGGATTCAAGCTGCCGCTGCTGGCGGCCATGGCCCCGTGGATCAGCTGCAGGCTCTGTTTCAGCAGGTTCTGCACCGTGCCGAGGCGAGGATCGGCTCGGCGATCGAGCACGGTGGTGCGTTGCAGAGCCGCTTGAATGGCCAGGGAGCCTCGGGTCGATCCGGCCATGGAGGCAGCCACAGGCATCAGGCTCTCGGGGGGAAAGGTGAACACCACCGCGGCGCAGAAGCTGGCATGAATGCGCAGCTGGGATTCCTCCTGGCTGAGAAACAGGCCGTCTTCCTGGAATCGATAGGTCCGCCCTTCCACTTTGTAATCGTTGATCGCCAGCTCTGGTGCATAGGGAAGCACCAAGTGGGCCTGCCCCCGCCGCTCCAGGCTGCCATCGAAGCCTGAACCAAAGGTGGAGAGCAGGCTGAGATCCCCTAGCTGCAGCGCGGCGGACTTATTGAAGAAGGGCTGGCGAGGGTCCAGGGCGTCCCAGGTGGCCACCTTCACCGGCAGCACCTGATCCAGCACGCTCCCGAAGACAACGGCGTCATCGGATGTCATCGCGATCTGGGGCAGCTCCAGCAGCGGCATCCCCCAGTGCTCAACCGCGGCCACGGCTGTTGCTTGGCAAAGGGCTGTTGCTTGGCAAAGGGCTGTTGCCTGGCCTCCGGCTGTTGCTGGGCTCATGGTTGGTGAGTTCCGCCGGCTTTCGTGTTGCCCACGGCAGGATTCCGGGACCCAGCTGTTGTCACTGCCTGCACTGTTTTGTCTTGGAGGATTCAGGTGGATGGATTTCGGAGCCTTCAACCGCACCTGGCCCAGCAGCAACGGTGCGTTCGACAGGCCCCAATACCTCATGATGATGCATTAGGTCGTCTTAAACTGATCTTTTTGCCGCAGTTTGCGCCGACAGGGAATTGGTGCGTTTTGTTAAGAGGTTGCCCAGGGCTGGGGCCAGGCTTGATGTCGGTTAAAGCCAGCGGTGGGGATAGGGGCGGATTGCTGGAATCAGGTGACTGAAGGTCACAGCAAGCAGCAGCAGCGATCTGGCCAGAACGGCCATCAGTACAAAGCTGGCCTACCCGCCAATTCGCCAGCAGGGCTCCCAGCCAGGAACGGATGATCTGGCGGATCTCTGAGCGCGACTGGACGTCCGGCCCCCGCCGGCGCTGCTGAGCCAAAAACGATCGAGGCCGTTCTCGCAACATCCGGTTTTGGCCTCGATGTGGAGGCTTCAGCCGCTCGTCACGATCCGCTGGAACATGTAGCCCATGCCCCGGGCCGTGATGATCAACTCGGGGTTTTCGGGATCCTCTTCCAATTTGGCCCTCAGCCGCGACACATGGACGTCCACCACCCGGGTATCGGCATGGCGCTCCGGTGTGTACCCCCAGATTTTGGTGAGGATGTCGGCGCGGCTCAGAGGCTCGCCCGAGCGGCTCAACAGCAGTTCCAGCAGGCCAAATTCCATACCCGTCAGTCGGATCCGGTCGTCGCCGCGGAACACCTGGCGCTTGGCGGTGTTGATGCGCAGTCCACCCACCTCAATGCCGTTGGAGGCAGTAGGCCGCTGCGTGCCGTTGGCCTGGCCATTGCCTTGAGCTCGCCTCAGCACACAGCGGATGCGGGCTTCGAGCTCCTTGGGGCTGAAGGGCTTCATCAGATAGTCGTCGGCTCCCAGCTCCAGGCCCAGGATCCGGTCCTTCACTTCGGAGAGCGCCGTGAGCATCACGATCGGCACATCCGAGATCTTGCGCAGCTCCTGAATGACGCCATAGCCATCCAGTTTGGGCATCATCACATCCAGCACCACCAGATCAGGTTCGACGGCAGGGAAGCGATCCAGCGCCTCCTCGCCGTCACAGGCGGTGGCCACGGTGTACCCCACCATCGAAAGGCGGGTTTCCAGAATGCGGCGGATACTCGCCTCGTCGTCCACCACCAGGATGGTGCCCTTGCTGCCGGCCGCCTCACGTCCGTCGGTGCCGGAATGGGGAACGGATGCGGTCATAGTGACTCGACTCAGAGGGTGGTAAGTGGGCCTCCGCAGGCCCTTCACATCGCTGTGAGGATCCTCTCAGATAGCGAGCCCGTGGGCAGGGGGGTGATGTGGTATTTGCTCAGCCCGCATCAGGCGGCGTCGGCTTGTCGCTGTCCTGGAGCGAGGGATAGGTGGACCGGGTGAAGGCCAGGACTTCACGGCGCACCTGGGCGCGGAAGCTTGTGGCTATTTCGCCCTCCAGCACTGGGTAATCCGTGGCTGCCGCCTGAGCGTCGCCCCGCAGCGGCTTCCAGCTGGTGGGGCCCTGAAGTTTCAGCGCCTCCAATGGGGCGGCGAAGTCGTAGTTGAGGACCCGGCCGAGGGAGGCGGCTTCTGTTGCCCAGCGTTCCCGCTCCGGCAGAAAAAGTTTGGCCTTCAACGTGTCGGGCAGGCCCAGCACTGGTTCGTAGTACTCCAGGGCTTTGAGCTCTTCCTCCAGGATGATCGGCCAGGCCGCTTGTTCACTGGGCTCAATCCCCAGCTCGCCAGCGCTGGTTTGCATGGCTGCCAGGTGGAAGCTCAACCAGCGATGGTGCGCCTTTTCCGGCAGGGTTTTCCTTGCGGCGCCTCGACCGGAGCTGGCCCGTCTGGGCAGGGCTGCCTCGGCCTTACGCAGCAACTGGCGTTCCTCCAGTTCGAGGTTGATGGCCCCCCAGCGTTGTCGGTATTCCCAGAGTTCCTCATAGACCCTCACCTGCTCGGCGCTCCAGCCCAGCTCGCGCAGTTCTGCCGAGCGACAGCCTTCTTCTTTCACCATGGGGAGCCGGTCTCCTGCGGCTGGCACAGTAAACCTTGGTGCCCGAAGGAAGCTCTTTTGCCCTGGAGGCTTTACCGCCTTGGCGCCGCTTGGCCCCTGCTGGCGCCCGGCCCCTCAGGATCTGACGCAAAGCTGCGGCAGCTTTTCGCCGCCGCTGCAGCTCGGCCCCCCGGGCCGCAGCGATCAGGTCTTTTCAGCCGTGGCGCAGGGCGGTGTTGGGGACTTTGATGGACCGCCAGAGGCAGGGCCTGGCGCATCACCGTCCGGGCCTTGTTCGCCGCCGCTTGGTAGGGATTGATGCTCGCATTGCCGATCGCATCGCTTCAGGGGGGCGTGGGTTCCCAGCGGCGCCTCTGCCACGCAGTTGGCCGGTACCGTCGTTGGACCTTCCTTGGCTTCGTGGCGCAGGCCGACCGCCCAGGTCAAGTCCTGATCCCACCAGCTTGGGGCCCAGGTGATTGCACTGGCTCAAGGGGGTGAGGTGAGCGAATCTGCCGCGGCATGGCTTGAAATCTCCACGGCGGACGCCAGCTGCCCGCTTCCAGTCGATGTCCTGGTCCTAGGGGCTGGTGGCGGCGGTTGTCTGGTTCCGTTGCTGAGCGGTCCCGGACTTGATCGTTTTCCTGTTTGTTTGGCGATGGTTCTGCCGATCGATCGCCCCAGCCGTGAGCGGCCCTTTCTGGCTGGCTGGCTCGGGTCTGCGGTTGGTGTGGGCCGGAATTGTCCGTGGACTGATCAACAATCTGGTCTTGTGGAGCGTGGGCGTCCGGCTCCTACGTTGGTGGTTGGTGCTCTGGATCGGCCGTGCTGCGTTTCATTGCCAACGTCATCTGGTTCCTGTTTGGTGGCGTGGTGATGGGGTTGGGCTGGTGGCTGGCCGGGCTCGTGGCGGCGCTCACGATCATCGGCATTCCCTGGGCCCGGGCCTGCTTCGTGATTGGCACGTTTTCCTTCTGGCCCTTCGGCAAGGAAGCCATCAGCCGAGCCGAACTCAAGGGCAAGGGCGATCTCGGCACCGGTCCGCTCGGCTTCGTCGGCAACGTGATCTGGTTCCTGCTGGCTGGTTGGTGGCTGGCGGTGGGGCATTTGGTTTCGGCCCTGGCCTGCTTCATCTCGATCATCGGGATTCCCTTCGGCCTCCAGCACCTCAAGCTCGCCTTGATTGCGCTGGCCCCGATCGGTTTGGCCGTGGTGCCGATTCGGCGTTAAGACGCTGCAGATCGTTGGCTGATTTTGCTCAGTTCTCGCTTCTGCGCCGTTTCAGTCGCAAGTGCAGGCCAAGATCAGCCCCATGCCAATGCCGTTTCCCACGGGTTCCGCTTTACACCGCGGCTCCAAAAATCCTGCCCACCAGGGCGGTCAAACCCATGGCCAGGCCCCCCCAGAACAGCATCCGCAGGCTGGCGGTGCGGATCGGTGCCCCACCGGCCCAGGCGGCCAGCCCGCCCAGGGCCATCAAGGCCAGCAGGGCGACAGCCGTGGTGATCTGGCTGATGTGTGCCGGTGGACTCAGCAGGATCGTCAGTAGCGGCAGCAGCGCTCCGGCCGCGAAACTGGCGGCGGAGGCCAGGGCCGCCTGAATCGGCCGGGCCCGCAGGATTTCGCTCAGTCCCAGCTCGTCGCGGGCATGGGCCCCGAGGGCGTCATGGAGGGTGAGCTGTTCGGCCACCTGGCGTGCCAGAGCTGGCTCCAGGCCGCGTTGGCGGTAGATCTCGGTGAGTTCGGCCAGTTCACCGCCCGGATCCAGGGCCAGTTCCTGGCGCTCTCGGGCCAGGTCCGCCGCTTCCGTGTCCGCCTGCGATTGCACCGAGACGTATTCCCCGGCTGCCATCGACATCGCTCCGGCCACGATCGCCGCCAGGGCCGAGAGCAGCAGGGTCTGGTGATTGGCGCCGGAAGCGGCGATGCCCACGACCAGGCTCGAGACGGAGATGGTGCCGTCGTTGGCTCCGAGCACCACGGCCCGCAGCCAGCCCACCCGGTGGCTGTTATGGCGCTCGCGATGGTGCAGGGAGGGCATGGCAAGGGGGCTCAGGGTTTCACGCACCTCAGCTTGTCCACCAGCCTGAGCCGGTGTTCCTCCAGGGTGTCGATCGCAAACAGCATCCACATCAGTTCGAGATTGATGGCGGCCGGGAGCTGATTGTCCTGATAAGAAGCCATCTCATGACGATGGATCTGACCCGCTTCCAGCTTGGCGAGCAGATCGGCTAGTACAGGTTCCATCGCCACTCCAGTTCTGAATCACAGCCCAGATCAGCTTATGGGGGTGGTACAGGCGCCAGCGAGGATGGAGAAACCTTCGCCCTGACAGCTGCATGCAGGGCTCCAACCGCGGCCAGCCGAGCGCTTCGCCTCCACAGCAGTTGTTGTTGCTAGCTGGCGGTGGCCATAGCCATGCCCTGCTGCTGCGGCAATGGGCGATGGATCCGGCCCGTCGGCCCGCCGGCACTTTGATCAGCCTGGTCAATCGCACCAGCACCGCCCTCTATTCCGGCATGGTGCCGGGCCTGGTGGCTGGCCTCTACCAACGGCCCGAGTGTGCGATCGACCTGCGCCGGCTCTGCGGCCTTGCCGGCGTGAGTTTCATTCAGGCGGAGATCATCAACCTCGACCTTGGCCGCCGTCAGCTGGGGCTGGCGGGGCGGCCGCCATTGGCCTTCGACACCCTCAGCCTTGATGTCGGCGCACTCACGGCGGCGGGCGAAACGGCTGACGACTGCAACGTTGCTGGCTGCCAGGCGCTGGCGGTCAAGCCGTTGGAGCCTTTCCTGGCCTGGAGCGGGGCCCTGGAGCCGGGATCGATCGTGCGCATCCGTGGTGGTGGAGCGGCGGCCGTGGAACTGGCCCTGGCCTTGCGCTGTCGCGGTGTGGCCAGTCGCCTGCTGCTGCGCGGGGACGCGCTCCATTTCGACTCCCGCGCCGCCCGGCGGAGCCTGGAGCGTCTGCTGGCCGAGGCGGGGATCCCGGTGGAGCGCCATGGCTCGGCCCAGGCTGGGGCGGATCTGGCCTGCACCGGTAGCCGGGCCCCCGCCTGGCTGGCTGCTGCAGGGTTGCCGGTACAACGCAGCAGCGGCCGGGTGCTGACGGAGCGGACCCTGGCGGTGATCGGCCATCCCCCCCTGTTCGCCGTGGGTGATTGCGGCCTGATCGCCGCCTCGCCTCGGCCGGCGGCGGGGGTGTGGGCCGTGCGCGCCGCCCCGGTGCTGGCCACCAACCTGCAACGTCAGCTGCAGACACCCGGTGCTTCCCTGCAGGCCTGGATGCCCCAGGCCTGGGCTCTGCAGTTGCTGGGCGTGGGCGGCGCGGCGGCGGCGGCCAGCGAGCCTGGGGCGCTCCGGGCTCTGGCGCTCTGGGGACCGTTGGTTCTGGGCCCCTATCGCTGGCTGTGGCACTGGAAGCAGTGGATCGATCGCCGCTTCATGGCCCGTTTCCATGACCTTGGCGTTGTTGCGGACACAACGGCTGCCGATCCCAGGGCCCCGGCGATGGCCTGCCGTGGCTGCGGCGCCAAGCTGGCGGCCCAGCCTCTGGTGGCGGCCCTGGCCCGGCTCGATCCCGGCGGACAGGCGCCGCCGGCCGAGGATGCTGCCGTGTTGGGGCTTGCAGCCGAGGGCGATCTGCTGCTGCAGAGCCTTGATGGCTTTCCGGCTCTGGTGGAGGATCCCTGGCTCAATGCCCGCCTCACCACCCTTCACGCCTGCAGCGATCTCTGGGCCTGTGGCGCCACGGTGCAGTCGGTGCAAGCTCTGGTGACCGTGCCCCAGGCCGCGGCGCCCCTGCAGGAAGAACTGCTGCTGCAGACCCTGGCCGGGCTGCGCTCCGTGCTGGAGCCTCTCGGTGCAGCGCTGATCGGCGGCCATACCCTTGAGGCTCGCGATGGGGCCGGACTGGCCCTGGCGCTCACGGTCAATGGCCGCGTAGCGCCGGGGCAGCATTGGTCCAAGGGGCCCTTGCGCCGCGGCGACGTGCTGCTGCTGAGCCGGCCGCTGGGCAGTGGTGTGCTGTTTGCGGCGGCGATGGCGGGGGCCGCGGAGCCGCAGTGGATCGATACGGCGCTCGCGGTGATGCAGCGCAGTCAGGCCGAGCTGGTGCCGCTGTTCGCCGCCCATCGGGTGGGGGGCTGCACCGATGTGACCGGTTTCGGCTTGCTGGGTCATCTGGGCGAAATGCTGGCGGCCTCCCCGGGGGTTGGCGTGGAGCTCGATCTGGAGGCGATCCCGGCCCTGCCAGGAGCCCTGGCTTTGCTGCAACGCGGTTTTGCCAGCAGTCTTGCCCCTGCCAATGCCAGCGCCCTGGCCTTGCTGGAGGGGCCGGTGCGCCTGGCTGCCGCCAGCACGGCGGAGCCCCAGCACCTGGGCTTGTTGCTTGATCCGCAGACCTGCGGCCCGCTGCTGGCGGCCTTGCCGGCGGAGCGGGCCGCAGCGGCCCTGCTGGACCTGCGTGCTGCCGGCTTTGCTGAGGCGGTTGTGATCGCCAAGGTGGTGGCAGGCCAGGCGGCTTAGTCCGTGCTGATCAGGCCTCGCTGCAGCAGCTCCTGCGCCGCCGCCGCTGGGCTCAGCTGGCCCAGCTCCACCGCGCACACCCGATGCTGGCCGAGTTCGTGGTCGTAACAGCGGTCGTAGTAGTCGAGCATCTGCAGGCAGGCGGCGGCCCAGTCCCGTTGCGCGATCGCCTCCAGGGCGGTGGATGTGCGCTGGGGGCCGAGCCGTTTGGCGATGCGACTGGTGGCTTCGGCCAGGGCCTGGGGCTCCTGCACTCCGTAGATCGTCACCAGATGGGCCACCCGCTGCTCCAGCGGCCGCT
>CAIZOZ010000034.1 GCA_903934745.1 uncultured cyanobacterium | reverse complement strand
GTCAGCGCCCTGGCCGCTGGCTGCGGCGGCGGAGCTGGATGAGGAAGAAGTAGTGGCAGTGGCCATGACCCGTCTCGGCTGTCGTGGATGAGCACCCCGTCCGGGCTGTGCTCCCCAGCTATTGCCGTGGATACCGAAATGGCTGAGCTGCTCAGGGGAATGCCGATCGGTCTCAGGCCAAGGGACCGGCGTGATGCGGCCACTCGGAAGGTGATGAGCTTCAGCTGAGGGAGAGACCCCCCAACAACATCGCGATCCGCCTGCGATAGCTCAGTGCTTTCTGACCCGTGAAGATTCAACACCATTTGGCTGATCAGCCTGCCGAACAATGCGACCTTATCGATCACAACGACCGGTAACGAAAATCCCGGCAGGGTCTCCTGATTGTCAAGATTGATTGGAAATGGGAATTGACGCTCCATGCTTCGCAAGACGATTGCCTCCGCTTTGACCCTGGCCTGTGGCGCGACATTGGCGCTGGTCATCCCCGCCCAGGCCCAGTCCGTGGCGAAATCCGATGCAGAGTGCCGCCTGAGCAAAAACGGCAATGTTGTTTATGACGATGATTGCACGATCAAGGAAAAACTGAGAGACGGCCAGGAGACTTTCGTTGTGAAGTTCGACAATGGCAAAAGCTTCCGCTTCAGTGGCCCCAACCGACAAAATCTGCGCATCGAGAACGACTTTGCCGATGCCAGCAATGTCTTGTTTGAGGACAAGGGTGCCAAAGGCGTCTTCAGCTGGAACGACGGCAGCAGCACCTACAAGCTCGTCGTCAAGACAGGCGGTGGCTCCAGTGGAGGTTCCGGGGGCAACTCAGGTGGACCTGTTCTGGGGCCACCAGTGGCCGATCTTCAGTTCCTTGTGGGCAAGTCTCCATTATCAGCTGCCCTTGGCTTTGTGATTCGGGGCACCAAGTACGTCACCGAAGAGCGGTTGCCCGAAGGAACGCTCACTTACATGCTGGACAAGAAGCGCTGTGTCGCCTTCCTGACCGTGGACAACATCTACAGGTCCATCACCTTTGCCGACGCGGTGAAGTGCCAGCGGTAAGGATGTAGCCAAGACCCACATCCTGAGCATCACACCGGCCAGCGCCAGGCGGCCCGCTCCAGCACCGTCTGACCCGGCAGCACCGTGGCCCCCAGCTCCCGCTCCAGCCGTAGCAACCGGCAGCCGGGAGTGGCCTCCAAGGCCGTGATCAGCGCCTCGGCATGGGCCACCACCCACACCTGGGTGCGCTCGGCCACAGCCCCGATCAACCGGGCCAATGGCAACAGCAGATCGGGGTGGAGGCTGTTCTCCGGCTCATTGAGCACCAGCAGGGGCGGCAGCCTCGGACTGAACAGGGCCGCCGCCAGCAGCAGGTAGCGCAGGGTGCCATCGGAGAGCTCGGCGGCCTCGAGCGGCCGCAGCAGACCCGGCTGGTGCAGCTGCAACCGGAACAGTGGCTGCGCGGTATGCACCGCCAGACGGCAACCGGGGAAAGCATCGGCGATCGCCGCCTGCAGCCCGTCCCGATCGCCGATCTCCAGGATCGTCTGCACCGCCGCAGCCAGGTCGCCACCATCGCCAGCCAGTGACGGCGTGCGCGTGGCGATTCGGCCGCTGCGAGCCGGGGCTTGTCGGTCAGTGCGGAAGCTGTCGTAGAAGCGCCAGCTGAGGATCGTGTTGCGCAGCTGGAACACCTCCGGCGCCTCAAGCGGATCGGAGACGGCGGTGAACAGGCTCTCGTGGGGCGAGACCTCCAGGGCCAGGGGGCGGCTGGAGCCGCCTTCCCCGCAGCGCTCCACCACCGCGCCGCTGCGCTGCACCAGCAGGCTGCGGGGATGGAAGGGCCCGCCGGCCCAGATCCACTCGCGCTTGATCTCCGGATCGAGCACGAAGGCGCTGGTCTGGTCGTCGGCCCGGTAGCCCAG
>CAIZOZ010000033.1 GCA_903934745.1 uncultured cyanobacterium | reverse complement strand
GGCTGAGCAGCCGAATCGGCCGCGGACCGTCGCTGAATAGGCTCAGCGCTACGAACACGCACTCCGTCGGAGGTTGATGGTGGATCAAAAGACCCGAATCGTGGCTGCCGTGCTCAATGGCCTCAAGCTGCCGCCCCGCTTCCGGCTGAAGCTGATCAAGGACGACCCCATCCGCCTGGAACTCAGTCTCACCCCCTCCTACGGCAAGGATCCGATCCTGGTCGGCATCGTTGAATCCCAGGATCTGGTCGCCCGGCGCGATCGCGAAGGCCGCATCCCCAGGGACCTGCAGGGCACCTGGGACTGGACTGTGCGCCACGGCAAGGTGAGCACTGGCGGCTGGAACCCTTACCTGAAGGAGGCTCTGCAAACCATGTTCGAAACCGGCCTGCCGGCGATCGTCTACGAGGAGAGCACCGGCGAGGCCTATCACCCGGTGGATGGCATCCGCCACGTGCGCTGAACTCGCGTCCGGGCTTGCCTTGAACAGCGATCGCCTGCCAATCGATGACCAGCTCGACGCGATCCGCAGGGCGCTGCTGCCGCCGGGATCCACCCTATTGCTGCAGGCCCCACCCGGAGCCGGCAAAACCACCCGGGTTCCGCTGACCCTGCTGGAAAGTCTGGGCGACGACGCTCGCATTGTGATGCTGGAGCCCCGCCGGCTGGCGGCCCGCCATGCCGCCGCCCGCCTGGCCCAAGCCCTGGGAGAACAGCTGGGTGGCCGGGTGGGATACAGCGTCCGGCTGGAGAGCTGCACCTCCGCAGCCACCCGTCTGGAGGTGGTCACGTCTGGTCTGTTCCTGCGGCGACTGCAGGCCGATCCGGAACTTGCCGGCGTGGCCTGCGTGATCGTGGACGAATTCCATGAACGCGCTGCCGAGGCTGATCTGAGCCTGGCCCTGCTGCGTCAGGCCCGCCAGCTGCTGCGCCCCGATCTGCGCCTGCTGCTGATGTCGGCCACGCTCGATCTGGCCCCACTGGCAGCGCGGCTGGATGGAGCTGAGGTGATCGAGAGCCAGGGGCGGAGCTGGCCGGTGACAATGCAACACCAAGTGAGTCGCCCGGACGAACGGCTGGAACGGCAGGTGGTGCGGGCCCTGGAGGCCCACTGGCTCGACCAGCGCAGCGCGGCCGAAACCGTGCTGATTTTCCTGCCTGGGCAACGGGAATTGCAGGCGACCCAGCGGGCCATTGAGGCCACGGCCTGGGGCCAGGAGCCGGAGCTGGCGCTTCTGCATGGCCAGCTGAACCTGGAGGCCCAGCTGCAGGCGATGGCACCGGCCCGCCAGGCTGCCGGCAAGATCGTGCTGGCCACGGCCATTGCCGAAAGCTCCCTGACCATCGCCGGGGTGCGGCTGGTGATCGACAGCGGCCTCAGCCGCCGCAACCGCTTTGATCCGGCCACCGGCATGGATGGCCTGGTCACCGTGCCCGCCAGTCAGGCCAGTGCCGAGCAGCGCCGCGGTCGGGCCGGTCGCCTGGCCCCTGGGCGTTGCCTGCGGCTGTGGTCGGCAGCGGAGCAGCAGCGCCGCCCCGCCTATGACACCCCCGAACTGCTGGAGGTGGATCCCCTGCCGATCTGCCTGCAGCTGGCCGCCTGGGGGGCGGGTCTGGGGCAGGAGCTCGCCTGGATCGACCCGCCGCCGCCCGCCGCGATGGCGGAGTCTCAGCGCCTGCTGATCCAACTCGGCGGGCTTACAGCCGATGGCCGGATCAGCGCCCATGGACAGGCCATGGCCCGCCTCGGACTGCATCCGCGCCTGGCCCACATGCTGTTGCGGGCCGAGGAGCGCGGCTGGCTGGAACTCGGCTGCAGCCTGGCCGTGCTGCTGAGCGAACGGGATCCGCTCGATCGGCGTACAGCCGGCTGTGATCTGCTGCGACGCCTCGACTGGCTCGCTCACAACCAACGCGATGGGCGCGAACAGCAACGTCGCCAGCTCCACCAACTCAAAGCCCAGCTGCAGCGACAGGTACGTTCGGGCCGCGCCGGCTCCCGGCAGGCTCCGCCACCAGCCAGCCCGGCGGCACGACCGGCGGAAAGCCTGGACACCATCGCAGCCCGCCTGGTGAGCTGGGCCTATCCCGAACGGGTGGCTCTCAACCGTGGCAGCGGCGACGGGCGCTGGTTGCTGCGCGGCGGGCG
>CAIZOZ010000032.1 GCA_903934745.1 uncultured cyanobacterium | reverse complement strand
TTTGGCTGCGTTCGGTGAAGCCATCGGGACCGCTCTGCTCATCGTTCACCTCGCCGCTGAAGGCCACCAGGGTGCCGAGTGGGTAGCCCTTCTCGGTGATGTACGGGTCGATGGCGAGCTTCCAGCGCACGGCGTCCTTGCGGGAGCCCACCACCACCATCGCCTTGGCCTTGCCATCCAGCAGCGGCCAGACGAACTGGCGGAAATGCTCCACCACGATCTGCACCTTCTGGGCGATGGTGTGGGGGTGGAGCTTCACCCAGCCCATCAGCTTCTTGAGGGCGGCGCTGCGCTCCACCTCCTCACTGGAGAAGCTCTGGCCGTCCTGGGCGAGCTGGAAGGCGAGCTTGTAGGAGGTGTAGTTCTGGAGCACATCGAGGATGAACGTCTCCTCGATCGCCTGCCCCATCGAATACACATGGAAAGGCGCCGGCAGGTTGCCCGGGCCGGCGGGCTCGCTGGGGTTGGGGCGCCTGCCGAACAGCTCCAGCGTCTTGGCCTTGGGGGTGGCGGTGAAGGCCACGTAGGTGATGCCAGCCTCCCGGGTGCGGGCACTCATCTGGGCTGCCAGCAGGGTTTCGATGTCCAGCTCGCCGCCATCGGCCAGATCGGCAGCCTCAGCAGCGGAGAGCACCTGCTTGAGCTTGTCGGCGGCCTGGCCGGTCTGGGAGCTGTGGGCCTCATCGGCGATCACCGCGAAGCGCTTGCCACTGGTGGCGGTGAGCTCCTGCATTTTTTTGATTAGGGCCGGGAAGGTCTGAATCGTGCAGACCACGATCTTCTTGTCGCCAGAGAGAGCAGCGGCCAGCTGCTCACTTTTGATCCCCTTCTCGGTGGTGATCGAGGCCACCACGCCCTTGCGCCGCTCGAAGTTTTCCAGGGTTTCCTGCAGCTGGCTGTCGATCACGCTGCGATCGCTCACCACCAGCACCGTGTCAAAGACCTTGCGGTCGTTCTCGTCGTGGAGATCGGCGAGCAGGTGGGCGCTCCAGCCGATCGAGGCGGTCTTGCCGGAGCCGGCTGAGTGCTGGATCAGGTAACGCGAGCCGGGGCCTTCCTCCAGCACGACCTTCAGCAGCAGCCGGGTCACGGCCAGCTGGTGGTAGCGGGGGAAGACGAGCCGGCGGATCTGCTTTTTCTTGTCGCGCTCGGCGATGCAGTAGCGGCCCAGGATCTCCAGCCAGCTATGGCGCTCCCACACCTCCTCCCAGAGAGAGGCGGTGCGATGGCCGGCCATCACCGGATTGCCGGCGCCGCAGTCGGGCCCACCGGGGTCGCTGCCCTGGTTGAAGGGCAGGAATTGGGTGCGGGGGCCCTCCAGCCGGGTCGTCATCTGCACCTCGCGGTTGCTGACGGCGAAATGCACCAAGGCGCCGCTGGGGAAGGAGAGCAGGGGCTCGGGCGTCTGGCCGGCGGGCCTGGGGTTGCGGTCAGTTTTGTATTGCCACACCGCATCCGCGATCGACTGGGTGTTGTCGGTCTTGAGCTCACAGGTGGCCACCGGAATGCCGTTGAGGAACAACACCAGATCGAGGCAGTTCTCGTTGCGCGTCGAATAGCGCACCTGCCGCACCACCCGTAGCCGGTTGGCGTTGTAGCGGGCCAGGATCACCGGATTGAGCCCAAAGGCCGGCTTGAACTCAGCGAGTTTGAGGGCCTTGGGCAGGCCCAGCACCTCCACCCCGTGGCGAATCAGATCCAGGGTGCCCACCTGATCGAGCTGCTGCCGCACCCGCAGCAACAGCGTGTCTCCCGCCTTGGAACCATGGTTCTGCTGCAGCACCTCCCAGGCCTCGGGGTGGGCCTCTTGCACCCAGCCGATCAGATCCGGCGGGTAAAGGGCGAACTCACGGCTATAGGCAGCGGCGCTGCCCTCCTCGTCAAGCCAGCCATGGGCGCCGAGGTGCTCGCAGATCTCGCGCTCGAAGGCGATCTCGTGGTGGAGGCTCATCGGCTCAACAGCTGCACGATAGCCACCTTTTGAGGTGCAGCTTAGGCCGGCAAGGCCTAGTAAACCCCAGGCTTATGCAGTCACTGCATTAAACCTCAGATTGTTTCTCGCTCGGCTTGCTCCTGAGAGCCGCGCTCCTCAAGGAAATCGCTGCTCACCCGGAGCCTCTGCACAAAAAAGCTGTCCCAAAGGAGGCCCAGCGGGGCTGCATCAAGATTGCACTCAGGGAAGTGATCCGACAAGGTTGGCTCAGGGGGATGGGTCATGGGGAACGCTTCAAGGCAAAGCCCACGGCCCCGCCCAGCACGAGTTGAAGAATGCCGGTGCTCCAATCGATCCGCTTCTCCGGCACAGGGCGAAACAGGCTGCAGACAATCAGCAGGGCAGCGAAGCAGGAGGTGGCGGCGATCATCCAGACCGCCATGCGCTCAATGCGGTGGCGCTGGGCTCGATCGGCTGGGTGCTCCGGCGTTCTGATCTCGATCCCGCTGATGGCCGTCTGCAGTTCGCGGGCATAGGCAGCGGTGATGTCGTCCATCAGATGTTCACCAGGGTTTCCACCTGATCCCCGTGGGCGAACTGCAGCCTGGCACCTGCCTGCTCCTGCTTCTTGGCGAGCATGTAGAGCGCAAGGGCACGACGGAAGACATCGGTCTTGGTGAGCCCTTCGGCAGCGGCAAGGGCTTCGAGGCGCTCGTTGACCTGATCGCTGAGGCGGACCTCAAGACGGGCATTGGCCATGACGATACCGGGATTGATCCGTTGATCTTACGGGGATTTGCCGGATCAGGCCAGGGATCCCGGCCATGACGGAGGCAGATCACGACCCAACCACCACCAACGGTCACCGCAGCCCCGGTGCCCTGGCGAGACGGGCATCGATCACCACCATCAGCGCGCGGCGCGGCTCTCGGCCAGGGCTTCCAGGATGCTGGCGCGCTCAATCGGCAGGGAGGGCAAGGCGTTCAGCAGCTCGGCGTTGTCGGCGCGACGGGCGGATTCGGTGAGCGCCTGCAGGCCACTTAAGATGCCCCCAATGACCAGCCTCCATGCCATCGAAGCTGCCGTGGAGCAGCTGGATCCTGCGGGCCGCGCTGAGTTCAGGGCCTGGTTCGAACGGTTCGACATGGCCGAATGGGACCAGCAGCTGGAGCAGGACGTTCAGGCCGGAACGCTGGATTGGTTGGCCGAGGAAGCCCTGGCTGATCGGGCGGCCGGTCGCTGCAGCGAGCGTTGAAGCACCAGGCGAGTCCCCGCTTCTGACGCTGTTATGAAGCCCTGCCGCAGGCGGTGCGCGATCAGGCTGACCGGGCCTAGGAGCTGCTCAAGGCCGATCCAAGGCATCCATCCCTGCATCTCAAGACGATTGGGCGCTTCTGGTCGGTGAGGGTGGGGCTACGCCACAGGGCCCTGGCCATCGAAGCCGGCGAGGAAACGCTGCTGTGGGTGTGGATCGGCACCCACGCGGAGTACGACCAGCTGCTCAAACGGTCCTGAGCCCATCGTCGCCGCACCGCACGTGTGATCAGGGCGAGTCGACTGCCACGGGGTTCGCAGCTGGCCAGGAACAATCGGGATCGTCTTGGGAGAGTGTGCTGCGGCCGGCCTATGGCTCGCGCTTGACCTGGCTCAAGGTGAGCCCTTGGGCGTTCTTCCATTCCTTCCAGCCATTGGCTGCACGTCCCACAAGGGCAATGCAGGCCATGCTCGGGGAACCGAACAGGTGGTCCTTCTGAACGACGGCTTTGCCTCCCTCCTCCTTGAGGACACCGGAGTCAAAGAGCTTCTGGCGAAAGCGCTCGCCGCTGGATCCCACGATCGAGGGCTGATTCTCGACCCTTCCGATGGAATCCTTGAGCACGACAAACCCTTCAGGGGTATAGAGACCTCGGGCCTCGATGCCTGCGCTCTTGCAATAGAACACCTCCTCCGGCTGAGTGGTGGTGGTGTTGGCGGCCACCACGGGGTCAAAGACCGGGTAGCCCAAGGTGGCCAGCAACGTCC
>CAIZOZ010000031.1 GCA_903934745.1 uncultured cyanobacterium | reverse complement strand
TGACGGCCATGCTCACGGCCCGCAACATTCTGGCCGGAGAACAGCTCTACAACGTGTGGCAAGTGAACCAAGATGCGGACTATATCGAGTCCGGTGCCGCCGGTAGCGCTGTCGCGTCTGCCCTCGATCAAGTCAGGGCCAGCCCCAGTGGCTGATCGCAAGGCGCACCGGAGGCGGTTGGTCTCCATAGCCGGCCGCTTGATCCATCGCCTGCTGATCCGTTTCGGTGCGCGCCTGCCCGGTGCGGTCCTGGCCGGGCTGATTCGCCAGACAGCCCGCCAGGACTGGCCCCTGCTGGCGGGGAATCTGCTCTGCAGCCTGGTGTTGGCCTTGAGCGAGGGGCTCACCTTCGCGGTGATCTACCAGGCCGCTCGTCTGTTGAGTGTCGCCGGTTCTCCTGTGCTGTTTGCCCTACCCGGGCCACTGGCACCGCTGGGCCTGCAGTTCAGTGCATGGCCGACGGGGACGCAATTCGGGCTGTTGCTGGGCTGCGCCGTGGGCTTGCAGGCCTTGATGAGCCTGGCCCGCTACGGCAACGGCGTGGCGGGTGGCTGGTTCGCCGCCCGCTGTCAGCGGCGAGTGACCCCCGTTATCCACGGCCATCTGCTCGGCCTCAGCTATGCCTGTGCCAGCCGTTACAGGGTCGGCGACCTGGTCAACAGAACCACCCTGGCCCCTCTAGCTGTGCAGATTCAGCTCGAGGAGGGGGCCCAGTTACTCAGCAATCTGCTGTTGGTGGGGATTTATCTGGCGGTTCTACTGCTGCTCACGCCGGCGCTGTCGCTCGTGGCAATCGCCATGGCCCTGGCGATTGCGTTGGTTCAGCGGCAGCTGCGGCCGCGGATCCGCCGGGCCTCCCTGCAGTTGGCGGAGGTGCGACGGCAGATGGCCGCTGCCATCACCGAGGACATCCAGATTCTGCGGCTGCTGCACAGCAGCGCGGGCATCGCCGCCGCCCGGGAGCGGCTGGAACGGCGAGCCGTTCAGCAGGAGGGGCGGATGCGCCAGCTCAGCTTGCTGGTTCAGGTGCTCGAACCTGTGAATGATCTGCTGCCGGTGCTTGCTGCAGCGGCGATTGGGCTGCTGAGCTGGCATGTGTTCGGTCAGCACCGAGGCCTTCTCGTACCGAATCTTGTGACCTTCGTGCTAGTGCTGCAGCGGCTCAACCTACGTCTATCCCGGATCGGTTTATCACTCAACCGTGTTGCCGAGTTCAGTGGCTCGATGCAGCAGGTGGAAGATCTGCTCGATCCGGCTGATAAACAATTCCGCCGCCGCGGCGGTATGAACTTCAGCGGGTTGAAGCAGGGCATTCGCCTGGAGGCGGTGGCCCTCACCTACCCCGAGCGAGAACATCCGGCATTGGAGGGGGTTGATCTGGAGATCCCGGCGGGCAGCACCGTGGCGCTGGTGGGTGAATCGGGCGGTGGCAAATCCAGCCTGGTGGACCTGCTGGTGGGCTTGATCAGCCCCAGCCAGGGGCGGATCCTGGTGGATGGCATGGATCTGGAGCGGATCGATCTGGATAGCTGGCAACAGAAGCTGGGCGTGGTGAGCCAGGACGTGCTGCTGCTTAACGGCAGCATCCGCGAGAACATCGCCTTCTCCATGCCGGAGGCCAGAGATGGGGCCATCCGTGCCGCCGCCGCCGCCGCCGATGCCGCCGCCTTCATCGAGGCTCTGCCAGAGGGCTACGGCACCCTGATTGGTGAACGCGGTTTCCGACTCAGTGGCGGCCAGCGCCAGCGTCTCTCTCTGGCCCGCGCCCTGCTCAAGAATCCCGAGCTGCTGATCCTCGATGAGGCCACCAGCGCCCTCGACAGCCCCAGCGAGGAGCGCATTCTTCAGGCCGTGGAGCGCTTCGCCAAGGGGCGCACCGTGCTCACGGTGGCGCACCGGCTGAGCTCAGTGCAGCACGCCGATCAGATCCTGGTGCTTGCTGGCGGCCGCATCGTGGAGCGGGGGCGGCACGGGGAGCTGTTGGGGTTGGGGGGGTGCTATGCGGGGTTATGGGAAGGGCAGCGGCGTCGCTCCCATCGAAGCGGATCGCTGGAATAAGTGGAACGACAGGCAAGAGCCACCCCGCCCTGCCGGGGACCGGCGCGGTGAGACATGCCGTGCCGCTGGTCAACACCGAAAACCTGCAGGGACGTCGTCCTCCAGTGGCTTCAGACGTGAGGAGACCCTTCCCAACACCGCCGCAGAAAGGGCCTCCAACACGAAGCCGGCTGCATTGGCCAGCTGCCAAAGGGCAAGCGCCGCGACCAGGCTCACGTTCGAGAGGGTGGGATCTTTTCAATCCGCGAGATAGCGACGCAGGACACGAATGGGGTGGTGATGTGCCCATTTGGGCTCCAAATGGGCCTCTGTGAAAGCGAATGGTTGGCAAATAAGCTGAATGTAGACGGATTTAGGTTGTCGACGCCCGTCAATAGTTTAAACCGAAAAAAAGAGAGCTATGGGGAGGCTTCTGGGCCTTGTTCCCCAGAGCTTCTCTGCGCGAGAGGCTTGACAAGTCAGTCATCACAACTGCATAGTTGATACACAAAATGCATCTGCGCCTCAGGAGTCGTGGCCTGCTATTCTTCCCCATGCACCCTCTGGTCAGGGTATGCGGGCGGCCGGATTTAAACCCCGCAAAGGAACTCAACCATTTTCGCTGAGATTCTTCACGTGTCGACAGATGCTTCTCGTTGCAAACCGCTCCACCAAGTATCACCTGGATCCTCTTGTCAATCCGATCAGGTTCTCGATTCTTTCGCCAATCACGCCCATCCCCTGCTGGTCCGTTTACAGGAGTTGATCAATACCTGGCCGGGCCGACTCCGAACCAGGTTCATCGATCGTATACTCAACGAATTCCACTCGACATCAACGATCTTTGCGCCATTTACCCATGTCCGCAAAGTGGCATTTTTTGGTAGTTCCCGTGTTCAGCCTGATCATGAGGAGTACGGGCTTGCTCTGAGCCTGGCAGGTCAATTCGTAGACAACGGCTTCATGGTTATTACAGGGGCTGGCCCTGGCATCATGGCAGCCGCTCAGAAAGGATCGGGTAGGGCCAATGGCTTTGGCCTGCGAATCGTGCTTCCATTTCACAACCCATGCAATGAAACCATTGCGAATGATGCCAAGATGGCCGAGTACGACTATTATTTTACCCGGACGATCTCCTTTGTCTGGGAGTCTGATGCGTTTGTTGTCTTTCCCGGGGGATTTGGTACTCTCGACGAAACTTTTGAGGTTATAACAATGATGCAAACTGGTAAAACGGATATTGTCCCCTTGGTCTTTGTCGAGCGACCGGGTGGAAGCTTCTGGGAGGGCTGCTTGCGGTTTTTTGAGCAATATATGGTCAAGGAAGGATATCTATCGTCTCACGAGCTTGGGCTCTTTACTATATGCAAGCAACCGGAGCATGCCCTGGAGCACATTAAGCGCTTTTACGCGAATTATCATTCGTGCCGGTGGCAAGATGATGAGCTGGCTATCTATATTCGAAAAGAGTTAACTGCCGAGGCACTTGCTGATCTCAGTCAACGCTTTGCCTCTTTGCTTGGCGTCGGCACCTTGCAGCAGTCGCCATGTTTTTTTCAGGCTGACAAGCCTATTGGCCTCAATCCCTACTGCATCAAGCTCATCCCTCGTGCGCGTCAATATGGCCAGATTCGTTGTTTGATTGATGCTATTAATGATGCTTCTGTGGTGGTCTAACCACCCCCTGTTGGGCAGGCCCGTCAGCGTCAGCGGGATCATGGCGCAACTGAGCTGACCCAACCTTGTCTGGCGATGATGTCCATCGATCCTGCCCGCCAAGCCAGTGGCCTCCATCACTGATGCCAGGCGCCGGTTGCTGGATGTCTATGATGACATCATTCTGCGCTAGCAGAAGCCAACGGGTCGTGATCTTATCAGCTGGTAATGCTTATTCTCGTGACCATGTTGTTTGCCCTGGTGCCACCAGGCTGGACAGCGTTGGTTTTTCTTCTGCCACCCTTTCCTGGCCTGTTTGGTCGTCAGGCCGTGCTGCCAGGTCTGGTCTGTGCCCTATGGGCTGGAGTGGCTGCGGGGCTCCTGGCTTTCCACCCGGTTCTCTCTGGGCCGCTGGCCCTCGCGGGCATGGCTCTGGTTCTGGTGTTGGTGCGTGGTCAACTGAGCGCATCCCTGGTCCATGGATCCCTACCCCCTGGCTCCCTGTCCTTCGCCAAGGGGGTGAGGGCTCTCGGCCGTCGTGACTTCTATCAGCGAGAGTTTAGGCGTTACGGACCGATCTTCCGCTCAAGCCAGTTTGGGGCACCGGTAATCTGTGTTTCAGGTCTGGCGCGCATCTGCCAGCTGCTGCGCAGTAATGCTGATCAGTTGGGGCCAAGTCCGCTCTCCTTCAGTAAGAGCATTCAGGGAAATTTTATCCGCTACATGAACAATGATACGCATAGCTTTTACGGTGGACTGTTTCGCCGTGCGATGGTTGGCCCATCTCCTGCTGAGGTTGAAGTAAGTCTGCTTGAACAGGCTCAGGCGCTGTTGGTTAGTTTGTCCGGCAGGGGCTGGTTCAATCCCCATGCGTCGCTTCATCGATTCAGCAGGGAATGCCTTAACTTACTGCTTTTTGGCTTCACGGCTGATGCCATCGGTCAGCATTTCGCGGAGTTGAGTGAGCATTTTGGCTGCTCTAGTCTTGGTTCAGTTGTGAGAGGATTGGAACGGAGGCAGTTTGATGAGTTGACCAGAATGTTGGATATTCAGCTCGCTAGGCTTAAACTGGATCCAGGAACTGGGCAGCCGATCTTGCTCAGGCTTAGCCAGGTGAATTCCAGTATGCCCGACCGTGTGTGCCTTGAGAATCTTGTGTTCATGCATAAGATCGCTTCTGATGATGTGGCTTCACTCCTGCTCTGGCTGCTTTACAACTGGGGTGTGCAAACTGAAATTAGTGAGCAGATTCGAGTCATGGAAGCGACCCAACAAGAACAGGCTCTTGATGCGTTCATGGCGGAGACTCTCAGGCTGGCCCAAAGTGAGTACCTCTACCGCCGTGTGCAGCAAGAATTTAACTTTGAGGGATTTACTTTTCCCCGTGGCTGGATAGTTCGATGTTGTGTATGGGAAAGCCATCGATCTGCTGAAGAGCTCTCCAGTCCCTCTGAATTTCGCCTGCGACTTGATCCAGATAGTTATGATCGCGGCCATTACGCTCCTTTTGGAATGGATCGTCATGCCTGTAATGGAGTTGATCTAAGCAACTCAATAGCTAGGGCCTTCTTAAAGGCTCTTGCAGGCGGAATCAGTCTTGAACTGAAGCATTCAGAACCCTTTCAGCGACGGATGCGTCACTGGAGCCACTGGGCTCCTAATCGCGCAATGACAGCGCTGCTGACACTTTCGTCATGACCAGCAGCCGCTATTGGAATGAACTTGCAGGCGATCTGGCACCGTGTGTTTCTTGTCGCTTATGGAGTGGTCACTCCGGCGCCCTTCATACCTCCTGGCTGAACGAGTGGATCGGCAACCAAGGTTTCTCGGTTTGGGTAGTCCTTTGAGCATCGCTTACCACATGATCCCCGGTAACAGTGGGAGTGATTATCACCCCTGGGAGCCTGTGTCATGACCACAGGAGAACCCTGCTTCACGGCGCGGCATTGGCGCATTCTTGCCTCCCATTGGCACCCCGTGGCTCTCTCCCGGCACCTGGGCACGACACCCTTGGCGGTCACCCTCCTGGATCAGAGACTCGTGCTGCATCGGGGTATCAGCGGCGTCGCGATGGCGGCGGTGGATCGTTGTCCACATCGCGGTGCGGCATTGAGTGCTGGCAGTATCGACAACGATCTTCTTGTCTGCCCTTACCACGGCTTCCGCTTCGAGCCCAGTGGCCGCTGCGTGTTGATTCCTTCCAGTCCTGATCTGATGCCGCCGGCAGGGTTGCAGCTGCAGGTGTTGAACGTACGGGAGGCCTATGGATTGATCTGGATCAGGCTGCTCAGTGATGGTTGTGCTGACCTGCCCCATTTTGATGAATGGTCGGCTCCTGAGTATATACATGTACAGCCAGAGCCCGTGGATTGGGCCACCTCCGCTGGCCGCCAGATGGAGAGTTTCTTCGATGTAAGTCACTTTGCTTTTGTTCATCGGGATAGCTTTGGCGAGTCGGATAACACCTCTGTTCCTCCCTATGACGTGGTAGCCACTTTCGATGGATTCCAGTTTGATTATGTGAGCACAGTCAGCAACTTTCCACTTGGGCTCAAGCATCTCAATCCGCCTGGTTTTTTGTGGAGTCGCTTGTTCCGGGTGCACCTGCCTTACTGTGCCCGGCTCACCATCACATTCCCTTGTGATGGCTTGCTTCATATCCTTAATGTGGCGACCCCGCTCTCTCCGGTAAGTACGAGGGTTTTTTCACTTATCTGCCGTAATTTCGACCCAGACCTACCGCTTCAGGCGGCGATCAACTTCAATAGCCTGATCTTTGCTGAGGATCGACGAGTTGTCGAACAGCAGGATCCAAAGCAGCTTCCCCTGGATCTTCGCCAGGAGGTGCATGTCCCGGCAGATCTTGCATCTTTAACCTACAGACAGGCTCTGCATGCGATGGGATTGGCCTGAGCCTGCGGGCAACTCCCGCGGTGATTCCACAGTCCCTTGGCCTCGAGGAGCCGCCAGGCCAGCCTTCGCCTGGCGGGAAGATGCTCGTCCCACACGGCGTCGTATTCGAGCACTGGCCGCGCTCCCCGCAGCTGCTTGAAGCGGGCAGCGCCACTGCTGAGGTTGCTGGGCAGCCCCGCCGGTTCGGCCACCAGGAACACCGGATACATGATCTGCAGCCGGTAGAGGCCCGTTTTCTGCGGCAGCGTTTGGTCGTAGGCGCCCATCACCTTGGTTAGGTAGTTCGCGTGCTTTGTCCACAGCGTGAACATGTCAATGCTGCCTCGGTCCGGGTTTTCCAGCGCCACCCACTCCATGCCGGGGCTCTGCAGCTGGGCCTCCAGATAGCGTCGGCCGAACGCCGCGTTCGTGGCGCCATGCTTCTCGACGTAGGGACTCCTGAAAAAGCCAAAACCCTTGTGCTGCAACGGCACTGGGCGATCGGTAGGCGTTAAACTGGTCTCGAACGTGGCAGTCTGCGATTGCTGTCACCATTGACGGCCGCACATGTACCGGAAGCAAAATAACGGTCAGCTCTCAATCAATGAGTTCCATCTGCCTTTTGGCGGAAAACTCGACCCGGACAAC
>CAIZOZ010000030.1 GCA_903934745.1 uncultured cyanobacterium | reverse complement strand
GCCTACAAGGAAAGCGGTGAGCCCTCCGCCATGGAGTTCCTCGCCCATGGCGAAGGGGCTTTCCACTTCCAGGAACTTTCCCAGAACGCCGCTGGCGAGGGGGTCGACCTGAGCGACTCCGACGATCTGGAGGATTTCCAGCAGCAGGTGATCGACACCCTTGAAGAGCTCTGCGGCTGAAGGCCGTGATCAGGCCGGGCCAGGGAGTTCTGCTCGCGGGGGACTGGAACGCGGCCTCCTGGTGCCAGGGAGCTGGTCCTGAACGGCTCCAGCCAAGGCACCCGGCCCTGCCCGGCGGCCAACGCTGCCGCACCGGGGTGCAGCCCCTGGAGCCGCGCTGCCACAGACCAGCGCGGCGTCACCATCGCTCAACCCGCGGTGCCCGTCTGCGGGCCCTCCCTCAGCCGTAGAAGAAGGCGATCTCCTTTGGCTTGAGTCCCTCCCAACCGGCGGCCTGCAGGCGTTGATCGAGCGTGGCCTGGTCGAGATGCTTCGAGCCGGTCTTGACGATCCGGTTGCGCATTGATTTTTTGACGCCACTGCGGGCGCGGCGACTCTCAAGCTCCATCACCTCGCCGTAAAGAGCGAGCATCGCTTCGGGAATCGGGGTGCCATCGAGATCCAGTCCCGAGGCGATGGCGGCATCAACACCGTCTGGTCCGGCAATGGCCATGGCAATCACGCAAAAGGGCCCGACGAGCCTGCCACGGCCTCCTGTCGCCGCGCCGGGGGGATTCAGGCGCTGAAGTAGCGCGCCCGACTGTGCAGGGCCACCAGGGCGGTGGTGCTCTGCTCCGGCTCCAGCTGGTCGCTGTCGTCCATGGTGAGGCCGATGCGCTCGGCACCGAGCCAGTGCAGTTGCGGCCGGGAATCGGCCACATTCGGACAAGCCGGATAGCCGAAGGAATAGCGGCTGCCCCGATAGCGCTGGGCCAGCACATCGCGCAGCGCTTCCGGTTCCTGTTCGGCGAAGCCCAGCTCCCGTCGGATGCGGGCATGGGTCCATTCGGCCAGGGCCTCGGCCATCTGCACAGCGAGGCCATGAAAATAGAGATAGTCGCTGTATTGATCGGCTTTGAACAGCTTCTGGGCGAACGCCGTGGCCCGCTCGCCCATGGTCACTGCCTGCATTGGCAGCACATCGCTGGGGCGCAATTGCCCCGAGGGCTGGGGGCTGAGATCGCGATAAAAATCAGCGATGCAATAGCGATTGCCGGCCTTCTGGCGCGGCAGCAGGAAACGTCCGAGTTCCAGACCGGCGGCCGCCGGTTCAGCCCCCGTTACCATGCCGGCGGCATCAAACACCAGCACCGCATTACCAGAGCGCCCACAGGGGAAATAGCCGTAGGCGATCCGGGGTGTGAGCAGGCCGTCGCTGAGGCAGCGTTCGATCCACTGGGCGAGCACGGGTTCGGCCTTTTCGGCCAGCATCGCCTCGTACTGCTGGCGGCTCTGCTGCTGGGTCTTGCGCAATTGCCACTGGCCGGCGAACAGGGCCTGGCGATCCAGATAACGAAACACCGCGGCCAGATCAATCTCGTCCTCCAGCACCACCTGGGAGCCCCAGAAGGGAGGCTCTAGCGCTGGTTCCTCCGGCACGCTGCTGGAGCGGCTGTCATCGACTGGAGCGGACGCCGCGGCGGCGGCGCTCGGCTGGGGTTCGGCGGCGGCGTCCGCCTCAGGGTCCACCGTGGCGGCACTGGCAGGACTGACCATGGGGAGGCCAGCCGGGATGCCATCGAGGAAGCCGGCCTGGTTATCCCAGCGGCCGGCAGTCTTGGCCTCGATCAGGGCATCCATGAAGCGCAGATCGGCGAAGGCATCGCGGCCGTAGATCACCTGGCCGCCATAGACCGCCTGGCAATCGCCATGCACAAAACGTGGCGTCAGGGCGGCACCACCGAGAATCACCGGCACCTGAATCCCCACCGTATTGAAGGTTTCGAGATTGTCCTTCATGAACGCCGTTGATTTCACCAGCAAGCCGCTCATGGCAATGCAGTCAGCCTGGTGCAGCTGCTGGGCCTCAACAATCGCATCAACGCTCTGCTTGATGCCGAGGTTGATCACTTCATAGCCATTATTAGTGAGAATGATATCGACAAGATTCTTGCCGATATCGTGCACATCTCCCTTCACGGTGGCGATCAGGAACTTGCCTTTCGCACTGGAGATTGCTATGCCATCAGGGCCTTCCTGTACCTCCATGTGCGGCTCAAGAAAAGCCACGGCTGCCTTCATCGTTTCGGCGCTCTGCAACACAAACGGAAGCTGCATCTGGCCGGAGCCAAACAGATCTCCCACCACCTTCATGCCATCCAGCAGAAAGGTATTGATGATCTGCAGCGGTGGATAGGTGAGCAAGGCTTCCTGCAAGGAAGCATCCAGGCCAATGCGTTCGCCATCGATGATGTGCTGCTTGAGGCGCTCTTCCACCGGCAGATCGGCCAGGGTGGGGCCTGAGGCACGCGCTTCCTTGGCTGACACCCCCTCAAACAGGGTGGTGAGTTCGGTCAGGGGGTCATAGGTGCAGATGGCACCGGGGGCCTCGCTCTCAAACCGCCTGCGGTCATAGATGAGATCGCGGCAGAGCTGCTGATCCTGCTCACTGATTTTGGCCAGGGGCAGGATCTTCGCCGGGCTGACGATCGCCGCATCCAGACCGGCCTGGTAACAATCGTGCAGGAACACCGAATTGAGCACGATCCGGGCCGCCGGCGAGAGGCCAAAGCTGACATTGCTGACCCCCAGCACCACATGAACGCCAGGGAGCCGCTGACGGATCATGCCGATCGCTTCAATCGTGGCGGCACCGTTGTGGCGATCTTCCTCAATACCGGTCGAAATCGGCAACGCCAAAGGGTCGTAGAAGATCTCGCGTGCCGGAATACCGAACTCGAGCGCATCGCGGTAGGCCCGTTGGGCGATCGCAAATTTGCGCTCCGCCGTGCGGGCCATGCCCTCCTCATCGATGGTGCCCACCACCACAGCAGCGCCATAGTCGCGGGCCAGCGCAAGAACCTTGAAAAAACGTTCATCACCATCTTCATAGTTGGTGGAGTTGAGGATGCACTTGCCGCCAGCCACCTTGAGGCCGGCCTCCATCTTCTGCCACTCGGTGGAATCGAGCATCAACGGCAAATTGACATTGGTCACCAGTCGAGCCACCAGCTCCCGCATGTCCCGTTCGCCATCACGGCCGACATAATCGACGTTGACATCGAGAATGTGGGCATTTTCCTTCACTTGGCTACGGGCCACAGCCACGAGGCCATCCCAATCTTCAACATTGAGCAAGTCGCGAACTTTTCTGGAGCCACTGGCATTGAGTCGCTCGCCGATGATCAAAAACGAGTTGTCCTGGTGGTAGGGGGTGACGCCATAGAGCGAAGCGGCCGCAGGCTCATAGCCCAAGGCTGGCCTCACCTCTGCCGCCGTCGGCGCACTCACCGTTGCCGCCGGGCCCCGGACCGGACGGGCAGCTGGGCTGAGTTCGCCGGCCAGCTCCACCAGGCTGCCGATGTGGGCCGGCGTGGTGCCACAACAGCCGCCGATCACCTGTACACCCAAATCTTCGACAAAGTGCAGCAGCTGCATCTTCATCTGCAGGGGCGTCAGGCGGTAATGGGCCACACCGCCAACGTTTTCTGGTAGACCGGCATTGGGAATACAGCTCACCACAAACGGACTGTGCTCGCTCAGATAACGGATGTGTTCCTTCATCTGCTCGGGTCCGGTGGCACAATTGAGACCCAGCACATCAATGTGGAATGGCTCCAGAATTGCCACTACCGCCGCAATATCAGAACCCACCAGCATCGTGCCGGTGGTTTCCATCGTGACGGAAACCATCACCGGCCGGCGCCTGGCGGCGCTGGTCATCGCCTCCTCAAGACCTTGCAGAGCCGCCTTGATCTGCAGCACGTCCTGGCAGGTTTCGACAATGAACAGATCAATATCGCCGGCCAGCAGCCCCTCGGCTTGCTGCCGAAACGAGGCCTTCATCGTATCGAAATCGATATGGCCCAATGTGGGCAATTTGGTGGTAGGCCCGATCGAACCGGCCACGAAGCGTGGCTTGGCTGCGGTGCTGTACTCATCCGCCACCTGACGCGCCAGTT
>CAIZOZ010000029.1 GCA_903934745.1 uncultured cyanobacterium | reverse complement strand
GCCCTGCACGGCCCGGCCCAGGAGGTGATGTTCCTGCAGCAGCACCGGGCCGGTGTGCTGGGGATCTCGGATTTCACGTTGCTCAAAGGCGAGCCGATCACGATCGCTGGCCAGGTGCTGGAGCACCGGCTGTTCCACTTCCGCCTGCCTTATTCGGGCTGGTGCCATGTGGCGGTGATCCACGGCGGTGAGAGCTTTGTCGCCCTATCCGAGGCTCTGCAGAACGCCCTCGCTCTTTGCGGTGGGGTGCCAGCGGAGCACCGCACCGACAGCCTGAGTGCTTGCTTCCGCAACCGCGACGGCAGCTACGCCGGCGATTACACGAGCCGTTACCGCGAGCTGTGCGCCCACCTGGGGGTGATCGCCACCCGCAACAACCGCGGCGTCGCCCACGAGAACGGCGCGATCGAGGGACCGCACCGGCACTGGAAACACCGGCTGGAGCAGCAACTGATCCAGCGCGGCAGCCGTGATTTCGCCACCGAGGCCGAATACCGGCAGCTGGTCGCCCAGGTCACCGCCACCCTCAACAGCCGCTACCAGGTGCAGGGGAACCTGGAGATTGAGCGGCTGCATCTGCAGCCGTTACCGGTGGAGCGCTTTGCCGACTACGAGCCGGTGGTGGCGCGGGTGCGGAGCACCAGCACGATCGAGGTGCGCTCGGTCACCTACAGCGTGCCCTCAAGACTGATCGGTCAGCAGCTGACGGTGCACCTGCGCCATGACCGGCTGGATCTGTTCCTGCGCAGCCAGTTCATCCAAACCCTGCCGCGCCTGCATCGGCGAGTGGGCCAGAGCGGGCCACTGCGACGGATCGATTTCCGCCACGTGATCGAGAGCCTGCGCCGCAAGCCCCGGGCGCTGCTGCGCGCCCAACTGCAGGCCGACTTGCTCCCAGGAGAGAACTGGCGGCAGCTATGGCGCCAACTCCTGGCGGCCCTGCCGCCGGATGAGGCAGCCAAGGTCATGGTGGACGCCCTCCATGTCGCCGCCAGAACCGACGACCTGGCCGCTGTGGAGCGCTATCTGCGCCGTCAGCTCCGCCACGGCGAGCTGAACCTCACGGCCTTGCGCGATCACTACGGCCTGCGGCCCCCCCGGGGCCTGATGGCCATGCCCCAGCTCGACATCCCCGAACACACCCTCAGCAGCTATGACGAACTCCTGGTTGGAACCCCCGAGCAGGCCGGCGCTGGAAACGGCTCTGCCATCGGTGTTGAAACAGTTGAAACTGCCCCAGTTCCGCAGCCAGTGGCAGGCGGCCGAGCAGCAGGCCACAGCCGATGGCTGGAGTCCAGCCAGTTACCTCTATGTGCTGGCGGAGCAGGAACACCAGCAGCGGCATCAAGCCCGTCAGCGGCGGCTGTTGCATGAGGCCCAGCTGCCGGTCCCCAAAACCCTGGCGGACTACGACTGGAACGCCATCCCGGATCTGGAGCGTCCTCAGATCGAGCAGCTCGCCCACGACACCGGCTGGCTGGACCGCGCCGAGAACCTGCTGCTGTTTGGCCCCAGCGGTGTGGGCAAAACCCACCTGGCGGCTGGTATCTGCCGCAGCCTGATCGCCCTGGACCGCACGGCGCGGTTTTTCTCGGCCACGACGCTGGTACAGGAGCTGCAACGGGCCAAGGCTGATTACGCCCTGGCCAAGGCCCTCAACCGGCTGGATCGCTACGCCTTGCTGGTGATCGACGACATCGGCTACGTGCGCAAGGACGAGGCTGAGACCTCGGTGCTGTTCGAGCTGGTGATGCATCGCTACGAACGGAAATCCCTGTTGGTGACCAGCAACCAGCCGTTCAGCGAGTGGGAGAACGTCTTCTGCACCAGCGCCATGACCGTGGCGGCAGTGGACCGGCTGGTGGACCACAGCACGATCATCCAGATCAATGGCGAGAGCTACCGCCGCAAGCGGGCACGGCGGATTGACCGCTCCAACGCAGGCTGATTCGTCGCCGCGACCAGGCGTCAATTACCCGCCAACCACATGCCAACCCCTGGCGCCAGGTGCCGGTGATGGGCTCCGCGCTGCCGTCGGACCGTGGGGTCCGCCGGCTCGTGCGCTCCGCTGCAGCGCTCAGGCGGGACAGCAGCAAGAGCACCGGCCAACGGGCTTGACGCCTGGGGCCGATCAGAAGATCCCGGCTCCATGGCAGAGGACCGGGCCAGGGTGGCTCACTTTTCGCTGTCGCCTCCCCCTGCCATGGCAGGGGGAGGCCCGGACGGAACCCGCCTACGTAATTGACGCGACCCGCCTACGTAGTTGACACCGGGCACCGTTCCTCTGTTGGCTGCTGGCGCAGCCCGTTGGGGCCGCATCCGCGGCCCGCATGAACAAGGAAACGGGTCCTTGACCCGCCCCCGCTGATGACCGGGTTCTTCGCGGAGTTTCCGCCATGGCCCCTTCTCACCGCCTCGCTCGCTTCCAGCGCCTTTCGCCGGAGGTTCTTGAGGCCTTCGCCTTCTGCAGCAGCCATCCCAGGGTGGCCGAGCAGGCCGCACAGGCCCTATTTGAGCTGCAGGCTGCGGCGCCTGGGTTGCCCTTGGATTCAGCGGTGTTGCCTTTGCTGCCCTACTGAGGGCGGTCTGGGCTGGGCTCACACCCCAGCCCTTCAGGTCACCCCATCGGGGCTGCTGGCATCGAGGACCGCCAGGAGTTGATCCAGGGTTGCCCGCACCGCTGGGCCCTGGGTTGGCTCCATCACGGCCGAAAACGCCCGGGCTGTGATGCGGGACTCGATTTCCTGCAGGGCATTCATGGTGTCCATCAGCAGCTGGACGGAGATGTCGGCGGTCGAGAGAGACATGGAGGCAGAAGCGTCTGCCAGCAGCATTCTCAACGGCGGAGATGACGCCAGTAAGCCGATGCCACCTGATCGATTGCTCCCGGGTTCCGTCGGGGCCTCAGAGGCTGCTCCCCAGGCCCACGTTGGCTTGAGCCTTGGCCATGGCGGTCCGAGCCAGGGCCCTCACAGCAGCGGAGAAGCAGGTGGCTCTTGTGTCCAGGTCGCCCAGTCGGCCGGATGGCTGATGCGTGGACGCTGGCGGTTGCTGGAGATGGGCAGCACAGATCCAGGGAGTTGAGCAGAGCGGGGCGGTAGCCAGGGAGGGGCGAGCACCACACCAGCAATGCCCCATCCACCTCGGCGCGCGCAAGGGCTGACGCAAGCGCCTACGGCGCCCTTGCCCGTCCGCTGCGGCGGGGCGTGGGGGCCGGTGTTCCTCGCCATCCATCCCATGGCCACCGCTTCCCTCTGCTGCCCTATCCGTCAGGTGCTCGT
>CAIZOZ010000028.1 GCA_903934745.1 uncultured cyanobacterium | reverse complement strand
TGTGGCGCAACTGGTCGTGGGCCAGCTGGAAGGGGTCTTCCTTCTGGCGTTGCAGGGTCTGCAGGTTCAGCTGGCGCTCGAGATCCAGCTGGTCTGAACTCAATTGCGGTTGCCGCACCATGGCCAGCAACAAAGGCAGCAGGCTGGCGCCATCGGCGGCGGCGCACTTGAGCCCGATCACCAGCGCATCCTCCAGGGCCTCGGCCCGCAGGCCCGCCCCGGCGCCTTCCACCAGATCGGCCAGGGCCTCAGCATCGAGCTCGCCGCAGCCCCGGGTCATCAGGCCGGCCAGCAGCTGATGGGCACCGCGGCCACCCGCAGGATCGGCGCTGCTGCCGCCGCGGATCGCCAGCCGGGCCGAGAGGATGGCAGGTCCCTGACGCCGCAACAGCCTCACCGGAAGTCCGCCGGCCAGGCTGAGCGACTCCGCCTGGGGGGGAAGGTGGGTTTCGATCATGCCGGCACTGCCTCGAGGATGTAGGCCTGGGTCGGATCCAGCCGTGACAGCGCCTGCTCGCGCAGCCGGCATGGTGACCAGAGCGGCAACAGGTCCAGGTGTTGCTGCAGGGATTGGCGCCGACCCCAGAGGGTGGTGCTACCGATCAGGCCGGCCACGCTGCCCGCCGACTCGAGGCCGAAACGATAGGCGTTGGCCACCAGGCGCTGGGCTCGCTGCCACTCGGCCTCACCGATCTCCTGCTCCATCAGTTCGGTCCAGACCTGGCTGATGGCAAGACGTACTTCCGGCAGGTCCTCCGGCTCGCAGACCGCTTCGAGCAAGGCCAGGCTGCCACTTTCCATGGCATGCAGATCAACGTCGATGCTTTCGACGATGCGGAGCTGCTCCCGCAGCCGTTCCACCAACCGGCTGCGGCGCCCCTCGGCCAGCACGGTGGTGGCCAGATCCGCACCCATCACCCCCTCAAGATCGTCGGCGGCGGGCTGCCACCAGGCCATCAGCAGGCGGGCAGCCTCCAGCCGCGGCAGCACCAGGCGCTCTTCCCCCTGAACCAGGCGCAACGGGGCTGGTGATGGAGCGGCTGGCGCCGGGGCCAGATCCGCCAGGGCTCCGGCGGCGATCCGGCGGGCCAGCTGGCCATCGGCAACCGCGCCGCTGATGGCCAGCACGCAGCGACCACCGCCATAGAGCCGCTGATGGAAGGCAGCCATGGCCGCCGGGTCATGGGCCAGTAGGGCCTGGCGTTGGCCGAGAATCGGCTCGCCATAGGGATGGTTCGGGCAGGCCTGGGCCAGCAGCCGCTGCAGCGCCACCTCCTCAGGCTGATCCTCACTCTGGGCCAGTTCCTCGAGCACCACCTGGCGCTCCATGGCGAAAGCTTCCGGCTCCAGCCGGGGGTGGAGCACCAGATCCAGCAGCAGGTCGAGGGCCTCCGGGGCCGCCTCCGGTGGGATCAGCACGTGATAGTGCACGTCGTCAAAGCCGGTGGCGGCATTGCTGCTGCCGCCGAGGGCCTCCACCCGCCGATCGAATTCACCGGCGGCCAGGCTGTCGCTGCCCTTGAACACCATGTGCTCCAGGAAGTGGGCCAGCCCGCTCTCCCCCGGGCGCTCCCAGGCGCTGCCGGCCCGGCACCAGAAATCAAGACACACCAGCGGGGCGTCGTCGAGCGGCA